>CBFGXP010000065.1:0-17820 GCA_965652775.1 uncultured bacterium | reverse complement strand
GGCAACAAATAAAACAGGTTGCTTATAATTTGATTCCTTTTCATCCACAACTAAAAATGGAAAAAGAATTTTTCCGCCATTATTATCCCCGCCAGGTTTCAGAGCACATCGCCAGTGCAGGATTTCATGACTGTACCCATGCGTATTGCCTGACTCAATCAGGCGCTGAGAAGCTTTTAAAACACCAGGAGCCTGTCGTATTTAATGCAGATAACCTCCTTTCATACCTGATCTGCACCAACCGGCTGAAAGGTTATATATGCAGTCCTAAATTATTTAACCAGCTTTCTGCTTTTTCCAATGACAAAGGATCGCTGACCGGCAATTAACTTTTTAATATCCACGCCCGTGATTATGCTCCCAACTTTGATACATTTGTATCTTTATTTTATCAGGAACAATAAATCATTCAACGTTCGGGGTAGATTAATTTGGAAATAATTCCTGACTCAATTTAACAGTATTATGAAAATTCTTTTGAAATATTTAAAGCCTTATAAATGGTTGGTGATCCTGGTGATGATACTGGCATCAATCAATATTGGCTTTTCCCTGATTGACCCGATAATTTTTGGCAAGCTCATCAACCTGGCTTCGTATCATCAAAAAGAAAATCCATTTACCTGGAACGATTATTTATTTGTAAATGAAAAAATTTCAAGAGAAAATGTGAGATTGACGGACGGCGTAGTGGAAAAGGTAAAAGAAACTAAAACGTATTATGGAATAGTATGGTTGTTACTTGCTTCAATTTCTGTTGCCATGATCAGTCGTATTGCAAAAGCATTCCAGGATTATTTTTTAAATCTTATTACCCAAAAGTTTGGCGCCACCGTTTTTACGCAGGGTTTACAGCATGCCATGAAATTGCCCTACCAGGAATTTGAAGATGCCCGTAGCGGAGAAACCTTAAGCGTGTTGCAAAAAGTGCGAATTGATACCGAAAAATTTGTTTCCGCTTTTATTAATGTTCTTTTCCCTGTTATCATCGGAATTGTTTTTGTTGCTATCTATGCTACTACCATTCACTGGACCCTTCCATTCATTTATTTTGGAGGTATCTTTTTGCTTACTATCATCTCTAATCTCTTAAGCAAAAAAGTAAAAACAATTCAAAAAAATATTGTCGGGCAAACCACTGCCTTGGCAGGGGCCACTACCGAATCATTAAGAAACATTGAACTGGTAAAAAGCCTCGGCCTTACTCAACAGGAAGTAGGCCGTCTGAATAAGAACACGTTTAAGATACTTGGTCTTGAATTAACCAAGGTAAAACGGATTCGCAGCATTAGTTTTATCCAGGGAACATTTGTAAATACGTTGCGACAGGTCATTCTTTTCATGCTGATGTATTTGATCTTTGGTGGCAAGATGGATGAAGGTCAGCTTGTCACCATGCAGATCTTTTCATTTTTTGTATTCGGTCCTTTACAGGAGATCGGCAATATCATTCTTTCTTATCGTGAGGCACAGGCATCATTGGAGAATTTTGGCAACCTGATGAAGAAAGCTCCCGAGCCACAACCAACAAATCCAAAACCTCTGGGCACCATAGAACAATTGGAATTTGAACATGTTGGATTTAAACATCATACTGCTTCGCAACATGCGATCAATGACATAAGTTTTAAAGTAAAAACAGGAGAAACGATCGCATTTGTTGGACCGTCAGGTTCCGGAAAAACAACCTTAATGAAATTATTGGTGGGCCTTTATCGTCCACAGCATGGAAAAATTCTTTATAACGGCATTGATGAGAATAATATCAACTTTGAGGATCTGCGAAATCAAATAGGTTTTGTTACACAGGACACACAGCTTTTTTCCGGAACGATAAAAGAAAACTTAATGTTTGTAAATCCCGCTGCCCCCGAGGAGGAATTGTATGATGTGCTTAACAAAGCATCTTGTCAAACGCTTCTATCAAGGGCTGAAAAAGGACTGGAAACCATGATCGGTGAGGGTGGTTTAAAATTATCCGGAGGCGAAAAACAAAGATTGTCTATTGCAAGGGCTTTGTTACGCCGGCCAAAATTGTTGATCTTCGATGAAGCTACTTCATCGCTTGATTCATTGACAGAGGAAGAAATAACAAGTACGATTCGCGATGTATCAGCAACCGGTGACCAGGTTACCATCCTCATTGCACATCGCCTTTCCACTATTATGCATGCTGATAGAATTTATGTATTGGAAAAAGGCGATATAGTAGAAACCGGTAATCATGAAAAACTACTGGAAGAAAAAGGATTGTATTATGCTATGTGGCGCCAGCAGATCGGCGAAAGAAAAAAATTAACCGCCGCATAATTTTTTACAAAAGAAAATAAGTTTATCATGCTCGGCTTTTTATTTGGGAAAAACAAGATCAAAGAAGCACTAAAAAAAGGAGCTGTCATAATTGATGTGAGGACCCCACATGAATACGACAACGGTAGAATTCCCCGCTCCATCAATATTCCTGTTGACAGAATTTCACCAAGTGTTGAAAGAATTCGATCAATGAAAAAGCCGGTGATCCTTGTTTGTGAATCCGGTATGCGAAGCAATACAGCAAGAAATATTTTAAAAGCCGCCGGGATAGCTGACGTTTATAACGGAGGTAGCTGGGAGTCTGTTCTTAAAATAATCAACAAGCTCTAAGGATTTACTTTCACTTTTATGGATGCAGTTGAAGTGTTTTCTCCATGATCCCGGAATTCTATCAGGATACTAAAATCAGTTGGCGAGGTTACTTCCGCTTTATGGGCAAGCCTGTAATTCATGGCTGATAAAAAATGAGTTTCATAATAATTTTCCGCCACTACAAAATTGTTCCCATCATTTTTTATCTGCACTTTCCCCTTGTACATTTTTTTATCGTCTGTCACTTTTCCTTCTACTATTATTGAATCACCACTTGTATAAACCTGGTTGGCCATCGGTCTTGAAACAGCAATGACCGGAAATACATCATCGTTCTGATCAATGGCATTCTGATCACCATCATCTGCGGCACTGCCAACTTTGGAGCAGGACAATATGAGCACACTTGCAGAAAAAACGATCGAAACAAAATAAAAAAAAGATTTCACGTTATTTTTTTTCTTCTTTTCCTTTCCAAATGTCAGTAAAAATGTTTGATTTTTCTAACTCTTCAATATCACTCAGCTCGACTTCGATCGCCTTTGTGCTTTGCGTTATCTCAATTAATGAAATGATCAAAGAAGCCAGCAAACAAAGCAAACTCACCGCGAAAATAAATTCAGCCATCAATGGCCACTCATTATAAATGCTGTACATCGTTGCCACACAACACACGAAACTAAACACACCAAGCCCTTGCATGTATCGCACTAAATTCAATCTTCGCCGCAAACTTTTTATCTGGAAGATTAGCCCCGGGCCCCTCTCTCCCCTTTTATATTCATCGTGCAATCGCCTCACCAGGTTGGCTAATGCAACAAAACGATTCGTATATGCGAGTAACAACAAACTGATCGCCGGAAACAACAAAGCCGGCGTATTGAAAGTAAGTTCCATGCGTAAAATTATTACAGCCTAAACTAAGAATGGTAAAAATATTTATGGAACCAGCATTTGTACTTACTATTTTGCTGCTCTTGCGTCGCACTCTTGAGCTCCAACAATTCTATTCAGCCTTCTTTGCAGTAAACGCAAGGGGTATATTAAACTTTAGGGAAAAATTTCTTCCCGCGTTATATATTCCCATTCTTCCTGTCACCATATTTTCTCCTGCATATTTCAGTCTGCTCAGGTGATTTTGATAGGCTTCATCTGTTAAATTGATCCCTGCAAAATGAACACTAAAAATTGTTTTTTCTTTTTTATTTAAGATTTCTGTGCCGATTCCAGCATTCAGCAGTGTGTAACCTGGCGTTGATGTTTCAGTGTTATAGGCAAAGAATGGCTTATTCTGTTCAAAATTCCTGTCCATTTCAACTTTGAAATAAAAATTCCGGAGTGCCTTGCCGCTTTTTTTAAAATCAGCTCTTAGCTCACTTGATAATTTTGGCGCAGGCATCAACGGCAGGTTATACGTGCCATCGATCTTTTCATCAAATCTCCCCCGCACAAACGAAACCGAGTTCTCAAAATGCAGCCAATCCAATGGATGCGGATGTATATCCAGCGTCATTTCAAGACCAGATAATGCTGCATCGCCTTGATCAAATTGAAATGCCGGAATAAGATCGCCACTTACATCTACCAATGAATCGCCTCCGGCTACCGATCCTAGTTTACGGTAGTAAATAAAATTGTTCATCCTGTTATAGAAAACATTTATGCCCAAATTAAAATGTTCATAATTCACTTCAACACCGCCATCAAATTGTAAACTGGTTTCAGATTTGAGATTGTTGTTTCCATATTCATAACGAAAAGTTCCTTCATGTTCTCCATTTGATCCCAACTCTGCGATATTAGGTGCCCGGAAGCCACGGGCCAGGTTAGCTTTGAGGGTAAGAAAATCTGCCGGCTCATAACTCATACCCAGGCTCCCGGAAAAATTAGAGAATGACTTATTAAATGCCTGGAACTTTTGAATTGGCCCCTCAAAAAATTCTTTTGAATCCAAATTACGATTATCATACCTCGCCCCTCCGCTTAAAGTGAGCTTTTTGAAATATCGCTGCACATAAACAAAGGCTCCTATATCAAATAAATCATATTCAGGTATCAATACTTCTTTCGCTTTATTATTACTTGTTTGATGCATACCATTAGCGCCGAGAGTAATATGCCATTCTTTTACCTCAGGAAAAACAAATTGCGTGCTATAAGTAATGGTATTCATGTCAAAAAACAATTCGGCTTCATTCTCATCATCGGGATCAGCAAATTCTTTTCGCTGATTATTTTGATAACCCACATTTAACTTTAACCTGCTTTTCCCCACACTTATATTATTATCAATTGCAATTTTATGATGCCTGATATCCTGGCGTGGAATAAAAGGGTCTCTTTCATTAAGATCTTCATTCGTTGCAATTCGTTCATGTGGAGTTCCGGCATAGAGGATAAATTTTCCTGTAGCATCATCGCGGTCGCCTTCTATCAGTCCCACATTTTGATTAAAGGTGCTGAAGATAAAATGGCTGAATCCCCATTTTTTATTGATCCCTATATACCCGCCTGCATTTTTTTCTCTGAAAGAAGAATTAAGCACTTTACCATCATAACGATTTTGATAATTGCCGGCTGATCTTAAAGTGCCATATACATTCCAGTTAATTCCTTTTTTATTACCGGCAATATTTGTGTTCAGCGCAAACAAATCATTGTTCGATTGATAATTAGAAAGAATATTTCCTTTAATGGTTCCTTCACTCACCGGGATGTTCGTGATAAGATTGATCACACCCGCCAGCGCATCGCTTCCATACATCAATGAGGCCGGACCTTTTAAGATTTCAGCCCGGTTCACACTAAGCTCATCAATCTCGATCCCATGCTCATCACCCCATTGTTGTCCTTCCTGCCGCACTCCTTCATTTATTACAAGTACACGGTTATATCCTAATCCACGAATAACCGGTTTTGAAATGCCAGGGCCCGTTCCCAGCTGTGAAATACCCGGTTTTTTTGCGAGCAGATCAATAATGTTTGTTGAAGAAGATTGAAGCAACTCTGCACGGCGCAAAGCGGTAACGGGTATTGGGGCCTTTCTTGTATTTGTAGCATTGGATACGCCGGTCACAATTACTCCCCGGTTTTCCAGCACGGATGGCTCTAATGCAAAGTTCTTTTCAAAATTTTTATCTATGTCAATATGTTCTATGATACTGATATAACCGACATGCGACACTTCAATTAAATGATGACCAAACGAAATTTCTGCAAATTGAAACCTGCCCGAATTATCAGCATGGGTCCCAACCTTCAGATCCGGGAAAATAATGCTGGCACCGGGTAAAGGTTCGCCTGTCTTTGCATCTGTAATTTTTCCGGTGAATGTTGTTAGCGAATTTACCGCGACCACTTTCCTTGCTTCGCTTATTAAAATTTTTTCCTGGCCAAATCCTTTGATCAATGAAAAACAAAAAATCGAAATATATAAAATTAGCCTTGACATCTTACTGCTTTAAAAAAATGAAACTATTTGAGACGGGGACAACAGGTTGTTATCTTTTCAAAAAAGGAATAATTCTTTGAGGAAAATCATAACCTCAAAGGAGGCCCGCGGTTTTCAAAAGCAGAAAGAGAAGCTATCTTACGAAATGAGATAAATTGTGTGTTAGCATCCTCTGGTTCAGGTTTAATGTTGCAGAATGATGGATTAACCATATCATCTGCATCCTTACTTAATTGATAGCTGCAGACACTGCAATCCGGAGAAGATTTTGCAACTGTAGCGATATTATTTTTATCTAAACCACTTTTCCCGCAATTATGATTTGAGAAAGAATTATTACTGGTATGTGTATGTAGAAGTTTGATGCTGTGAACAAGCAACAACATTACAAGCAACAATGCCGAAATCGCCTTCCTGATATAGCTGCGATCGAAAAACATCCGGCAAATTTATAGGAAAACTACATTAACGCCTGCTAAAGCTAAAAACAAAAACCCGGGGTCTTCATTAATATCAATAGTATATCCTGACCAAGGTTAACACATGACGGGAACATTAACAATGGAGTAACACAATTGTTTTAAACATAATCACCGCAAATGACTAAGACCGCAAGAGGTATTATTCAACGTTCCTGTCAATCCGTCAATCCGAGATAAGCTTTCACTTCGTTGTAATTATTCCAATTAACATGTCTTATCCGTCCGCTGGGTACCGATCCGGGTATTAAAATATAGCGGTATTGCAGATATTTTTGACCACTAATCGTTTGAGTACTTGCATTAAAATTGGAATACAGGTCTATTCGCTGCAGCAAAAATTCAGGGTTTATGGTGAGTCCTGTAAAAAATACATCGATTAATGGCAATGGAGCGATATCGGGATCGGTTTGTGTTCCCCAATTCATATATACTTTTATTTCACCTCTGTCGAGGATAGCCTGTGTGAGTTTAGTAGCCGTGATATGTGCAAGCCACCAGAGCGTATCAATTATGGCGCCATTATGAACAGTATCAGCAGCATAAGTGACATCTAGCCATGGAGAATAAATAACATTAGCAGTTCCTGTATCGCCTTTAGGGCCCGTAGCGCCAGCAGGACCAGCTGCACCTGCCGGACCTGCCGGACCAGCGGGACCTGCCGGACCGACATCGCCTTTCTTACATTGAGTAAAAATGAATGCAATTACCAGTAATGAAACTAAAAGTGTTAAAGATGATTTTGCTTTCATAATTTTTCTTTTTAATAATTAATAGATATTGTTTGCTTTTTCAATTGTATAAGTAGTTACAATTTAATTAATCCATTTCCGTATAAATCGGTGAATAAAGCTTGCAAGATGGCATAACAATGCTGGTTGTCGTATTGGAAATAATCTTCTTGTATAAATTTACGTTAACTACCTGTTTAGGATGCGCCCGGTTTTACCCAACGAAATGTCAGTACAGAAATTTACCGCGGACCCCGCCAACCCGCAATAATTACCCGCCGGAAAAAGGTCCAGTATCTCTATATAATTTTCAAAATTGAAGAATATCGCTAAGTAGAATGAAGACTTCGTTTCGCCTGGTGGTGGCTGTGCGTCGTCAATTTTTTATAGCAGTGATACTCCCGGTTACCTAATTAATATTTTCAATAATACCGGCAATACCCTGCCCACCGCCAACACAAGCAGTAACCATTCCGTACTTTTTATTAAGCCGCTTCATATCGTGGAGATTTTGTATGGTAAGCTTACACCCGGTGCAACCCAATGGATGTCCAAGCGCAATCGCACCGCCATTGATATTTACTTTGGAAGGATCCAGACCAGCTTCGCGTATAACAGCGATTGCTTGTGATGCAAATGCCTCATTTAATTCTATAAGGTCTATTTGAGAAAGATTTATTCCTGTTTGCTTCAGAACTTTTGGAATAGCTGCCACAGGACCGATTCCCATAATACGCGGATGTACCCCTGCAACTGCAGAGCCAACCAATCTGCCAATTGGTTTTAATCCAAGTTCTTTCACCATCTTTTCACCCATTACAATTACAAATGCAGCGCCATCACTTGTTTGAGATGAATTGCCGGCAGTCACACATCCATTTGCAGCAAAAGCCGGTTTCAATTTTGCTAAGGCTTCAATAGAAGTATCAGCACGAGGACCTTCATCAGTATCAACGGTATAATTTCTTTTTTGTTTCTTGCCTTTTTCATCCAGGTAAACTTCTTCAACAGGAATTGGAAGAATTCCATTTTTAAAAAATTCATTCCTAATTGCATTGATCGCTTTCTGATGGCTATTGTATGAAAATTCATCCTGTGCTTCACGGGATACATTAAATTCCTTTGCTACCGCTTCTGCAGTCAATCCCATGCTCAAATAATAATCCGGTTCATCTTTAGCGATAGAATAGGCAGGAACAGTTTTCCAACCCGCAGTTGGCACCAGGCTCATGCTTTCAGTACCACCAGCTATAATACACTCCGCCATGCCCATTCTTATTTTTGCAGTAGCGATCGCAATTGTTTCCAAACCAGATGCACAATACCTGTTCACTGTCACACCCGGTACATCAATTCCCAGGGCTCTTGCAGAAATGATGCGACCAAATTGCAAACCTTGCTCTGCTTCCGGCACTGCATTTCCAACGATCACATCATCCACCTGTTTCGCATCTAACTGTGGTATACTTGCCATCAACCCTTTGATCACATCTACCGCTAGGTCATCAGGCCGATAAAACCGGAATCCTCCACGTTTTGCTTTACCAACTGCAGTGCGATAACCGGCTACTATATATGCTTCCTGCATAAAAAAAATTTTGCCCCCAACCCCTAAAGGGGAGTCAGGAAATGAAAAAATATTTTATGTTATCAACTTCATTACTACTATTAATCTTCAGGTGTTTCCAATTTGCTGCTTCGCCACGCAAATTGCTCACTTGTACGTCCCGTCATTGATTCGGCATAGTTGAAGCTTCTCCTTCAAATATCAATCAAAAGTAAGAAAAGTTGTTTATGCAACTTTCAAGATCAAAGTTATAATTATCCCCTTTCCGGAAAAATTTTTTGCTGTGAGTTCTTAATGCGGTTCTTTTGGAAAACTTTTCAATGAAATCAATCTTTTTTTGGCTGCTGTTCCTTGGTTTTGGAAATATTGGCAATGCCCAGCAAGACACTTCTTTAGTGAACAGGGTAAATGAAATACTCAAGCTTACTCAACTCAAGGACCTGGAAAAAATTATGGATTATACTTATCCCAAACTCTTTACCATTGTTCCAAGAGATCTGTTATTAACTACTATGAAAAAAGCCTATGACACAGAAGAGTTTGCTATTGAACTTGACTCAGTAAAAATTGACACCATATTCCCCGTTTTCGTTATCAGTGACACCAGCTATGTAAAGGTGAAGCATTCTATGCTGATGAAGATGAAGTACAAAGAGCCACTCGATACTGCCGATAAAGAAAGCAAATCAATCCTAATTGGATTAATGGAAACAAAATTCGGGGAGGGCAATGTTCGCTTTGATCCCATTGCAAATTCGTTAAATATTTTTATGACACCCAATATGGTGGGCATAAAGGATAAGAATTCCAAATGGACCTTTGTTAATCTTAACGAGGACAATCCCGCAATGATGGACATGATATTTAGCAAAAAAGTCCTTAGCAGGCTAAAAGAATTTAAGTAACCCGAAAACCGGATGTATAATTTCTTACGAAATATCCTTTTTCTTTTTCCAGCGGAATGGGTGCATTATTTTTCAATGAACTGCCTTAAGCTATTATGCAGCATTGATCTTATCAGGAAACTTATCGCTTCGATATTCACCCCGAAAGCAAATAATGATCTGCAGTTGGAGGTTTTCAATTTACAATTCACAAACCCGGTTGGCCTTGGCGCCGGCTTTGATAAGAATGCAAAATATTTAAGAGAACTTGAAGCACTCGGCTTTGGATTTGTAGAAATTGGTACGGTCACTCCCCTGGCACAGGCGGGTAATGATAAGCCACGACTTTTTCGCTTACCAAAAGATCAGGCCCTAATCAACCGGATGGGTTTTAACAATGATGGAGTAAAAGTAATTACTGAAAGGTTACGCAATTGGCAATCGGCAATTAGCAATCGGCAATCTACAACTGCTCACTCCCGACTCCCGACTGCTGACTCCAGACTTATAATTGGTGGCAATATTGGCAAGAACAAAACAACTCCAAATGAAGATGCATGGAAAGATTATGAAATATGTTTTAAAGAGCTGCATCATTATGTTGATTATTTTGTGGTGAATGTGAGTTCACCAAATACACCTGGTTTAAGAGAGTTGCAGGAAAAAGATTCATTGAGAAAAATCCTCAGGCATTTGCAAATGATAAATAATGGTAAGGCGGTGGCAAAACCAATTTTATTAAAAATTGCACCTGACCTTACCCGGGAACAACTTGATGATGTGATTGACCTTGCAATGGAAATTAAATTGGATGGTCTTGTGGCAACAAATACCACGATCGATCGTGACGGACTCAACCATGAGCTTGAAATCGGAACCCGTGAATCAGGAGGGTTAAGCGGAAAACCCTTACAAAAAAGATCAACCGAGGTTGTAAAATATATTTTCGAAAAAACAAATGGGGAAATAGCCATCATTGCAAGCGGGGGTATTTTTACCGGCGCTGATGCAAAAGAAAAATTTAATGCTGGCGCATCATTGGTACAGGTTTGGACGGGCTTTATTTATGAAGGTCCAGGCATTGTGAAGAAAATTTGTAATGAAATGAATAACTAGTAATAATGGAATAACAATAAAACATTTGCAAATTTGCAAATTGGCTTATTAGCACATTAATAATATGGAACATCTTTTTACGTCAGAAAGCATCATCAGCTTCATAGTCCTTGTAATACTCGAAGTGGTATTGGGCATTGATAATGTAATTTTTGTTAGCATCATCATGAACCGGCTGAGCTTGGAAAAAGATCAGAAAAGGGTTCGTCGTATATGGATGGTCACAGGAATTATTTCAAGAAGTCTTTTACTGATGGCTCTGGGATGGTTGCTTGGCCAAAAAGGAAAATACATAATACCAGAAAGCTGGTTTGGTAAAGGTTTCGATCTTGCCAGCATAGTTATGCTTCTTGGAGGCCTGTTTTTAATTTATAAATCCGTAAAAGAAATCCATACAAAGCTCGAAGGCGAAGACCCGAATTTAACAATCAAAAAAGGAAAAGGTATTTCTATGGGACAAGCCATTGCACAAATTATGCTGATAGATGCTGTGTTTTCTTTTGATAGTGTAATTACTGCTGGCGGTACAGCTAAGCATATTGAAATAATGATAGCAGCAGTAGTTGTCGCAATGATCGTTATGTTCCTCTTCAGCCCTGCCATTTCTTCTTTTGTCCATAAACACCCTACAGTAAAAATGCTTGCACTTTCTTTTTTAGTAATGATCGGGTTAAGCCTTGTAATTGAGGGCTGGGATCATGAACAAGCAGAAAAACTTCATTTAAAAAATTATATCTACTTCGGAATGGCATTTTCTTTTATTGTAGAAATGCTGAATATGGGGATGCGTACCAGGGCGGCTAAGAAGAGGGCTCATGTGGTTGAACTGAATGAACCCGTGTTAAAACCGGGAGAAGATGTTGAATCGGATATGGCAAAATAAAAGCGGATCAGCTTTAGATCCGTTAATAACAAATCCGGCGATCGATTATCTTTTGTTTAACCTCACACAATGAGTCGAATGCCCTGGTGTTATAATTAGGATCATACAATTGCAAGAATTACCGCTGCTGCCAGGCCTGCTGTTTCAGTTCGCAACCTTGTTTTACCAAGACTGACAGGGACAAAGTTATTTTGAAGAGCAAGTTCTATTTCCTGTTTTGTAAAATCACCTTCAGGTCCGATGAGGATCAGCTGATTTGATGATTTGGAAATGAGTTGATGATCTAAACGTTGTCTGTTTTCTTCAATGCAATGAGCAATTAGCTTCTGGCAATCATCATGTTTCCTGTTTACCAAATTATCAAATCGAACAGGTTCATGCAAATCAGGCATCCAAACTTGCTGCGATTGTAACATGGCGCTGATACAAATTCCTTTCATCCGCTCGTAACGGAATTTTTGTTTTACGGTTCTTTCACAGAGGAGTGGAATTATTTCACTCACGCCAATTTCTGTTACTTTTTCTAAAAACCATTCAAAGCGATTGGTGTTTTTTATTAATGAAATGGCAATCGTAATTTTTCGTCCGACGTGAGGCGTGCGGCGTGAGTCAATTACTTTTACCGAGCAATGTTTTTTATGGTCATCTGTAATTTCTGTAATGATCAGGTGTCCGTTTCCATCTGTTAGATTTAACTTCTCTCCGTTTTTCATTCGCAGTACCTGTATTACATGGCGGGATGCATCTTCATCCAACACAACTTCTTTTTGTGAAGGATCATATTCTGAGATATAAAAAAAAGGTAGCGACATAGTCTAAAATAAAAAGTCCGGAAACCTTTCCGGACAAATCTAGAATCTTATCCCGATATTTATCGGGACTGCAATCTAAAATCAGAATGGCGTCTCCTCTTCATCACTAAACGGCAGGTCATTCATCTTGCTTCCTGTTTGTATAAACAGTTTAGCATTTCCACCCCCATCATCAGGTACAGGTTTCCATGCTCCCGGAGGCAATCCAAGCCCGGCCATACCGCTACCATCGTCTTCCACAAATTTTTGAATATGCAGGAGTGCTTTTAACTTAACAGTGTCCAACACACCATTTCTATGTTTTGCAATTTTCACATGGGTCTCCCCTTTATTACTTTCGCCCATTTCATTTGCAGTAATATCATAATATTCGGGACGATAAAGGAACATAACCATATCGGCATCCTGCTCAATGGCACCTGATTCACGAAGATCACTTAGCTGAGGGATCTTTGCTCCTTCTTTTCTTTTCTCTACTTCACGGCTTAATTGTGAAAGAGCAACGATCGGAATGTTCAATTCTTTCGCTAACGCCTTCAAATTTCTTGAAATGTTACTGATCTCCTGTTCACGGTTTGAATTCCTGTTATCACTTGTTCCGCTCATTAATTGCAAATAATCGATCAGCACTAAGCCGATATTATGTTTGTTTTTTAAACGGCGGCATTTTGCTCTTAATTCAAAAATGTTCAATGCCGGCGTATCGTCAATAAAGATCGGTGCCTTTGCCAAACGCTGGATACCGCGGGCATAAAGCTGCTTCATTTCATGCTCTTCCAATTTACCGCGGGCAATTTTTTCAAGCCATATCTCACTTTCAGCTGCAAGAATACGTTGCACCAATTGCCCGGCACTCATTTCTAATGAAAAGAAAGCGATGGGTGTTGGTTTGCTTGCATGTAATGCCGCATTTCTAGCCAGGTTCAATGCAAAAGCAGTTTTACCAACTGAAGGTCTGGCAGCAAGGATGATAAGATCGGTATTTTGCCATCCATAAGTAATTCTGTCAAGCGAAGCGAAACCACTTGGCACGCCGGATACATCTTCATTTTTGTGGCGCAGGTCTTCAATACGCTGAATGGTTTTTACCAACACAGAATCGATAGTATCAAAATTTTTGCGCAGGTGATTGCTCGTTATTTCAAACAACTTACTTTCCGCATCATCCAGCAGATCGAATACATCCGTGGAATCTTCATAAGCATCACCAATAATTTCACCACTGACGCGAATTAATTCTCTTTGAATAAATTTTTGAAGTATGATCCTTGAATGCGTTTCAATATGGGCCGAGGAAACTACTGCGTTGGTAAGTTTTGTAACATAATAAGGTCCGCCTACCATATCCAATTCTTCACGGGTTTTCAATTCCTCGGCAACTGTAAGTATATCTATCGGCTTATTCTTTTGAGCCAGGCCTTGCATTGCACGATAGATTCGTTGATGAGCATCTACATAAAAACATTCAGGCTTTAAAATCTCAACGACAACATCAAATGCATTTTTCTCAAGCATTATAGCCCCGAGAACTGCTTCTTCAAGATCCTTTGCCTGCGGGGGAATTTTACCATAAACTAAACTACTGAGGTCTGTTGAAGTTTTTCTTCTTTGCTTGCGGTCTTTGTTGAGATTAGTAAGTTCCATCGTTGATGCAGGGCGATAAAAATTTAAACCATTGATTTCACACCAATGACTTTTGGGTTAGTTTTTCCAGCCTTATTTCACTGAATTAGTTGGTTGGGTTCGAAACGTTATCCCTCAGTCAGGCGGCGAATATAAAAGCCAAATGCAGACAAAAAAAACTTTTCTTTCCTAACTATTACTTCACAGGTTTTTCCACACCGGTTTTCATAAACACCAACTGTAATTTATAAAAATTTATTCGAGATACTGATTAAAAATATCCTCATTATCTGCAAAACTTCTTCTGCCTTCAAACATTTATCTTTGTTCGAATCAGAAAAGCGAATCGATCAAATGACTGTCTCTTATAAATGGCTAAGTGAATATTTACCTGTAACTGTTGAGCCCGAAAGACTGGCCCGCATTCTCACTTCTATCGGATTGGAAGTTGAAAGTTTTGAAAAATATGAAGAAGTAAAAGGAGGATTAAAAGGTCTTGTAATTGGAGAAGTTCTTTCTACCGAAAAACATCCGAATGCAGATAAACTCACACTTACAAAAGTTAGTGTAGGAAATGGCGAGCCGTTACAAATTGTTTGTGGGGCTCCAAATGTTGAGGCCGGTCAAAAAGTTGTTGTTGCCAAAGTGGGAACAACTATTTACCCGATAAACAGTGAGCCGATAACAATGAAGGTGGCAAAGATCAGGAATGTCGAAAGTTTTGGAATGATCTGCGCTGAAGATGAAGTTGGTCTCGGTACATCACATGCTGGCATCATAGTGCTAAAGGAGGATACAAAGGTTGGCTCAGATGCCGCAGAATATTTTCAACCTTATGAAGATTGGATCTATGAACTCGGAATTACACCAAACCGGATGGATGCAATGAGTCATTGGGGAGTTGCAAAAGATGTTTGTGCTTATCTCAGCCACCATGATAGAAAAGAGCTGAAACCAAAGATCCCTAATTCTAATTCTTTTAAGATTGATAATAAAACGTTGCCGATTTCGGTTTCCGTTGAAAATACAAAAGCTTGCCAGCGATATAGTGGAGTGAGCATCGCCGGTGTGACTATTAAAGAATCGCCACAATGGCTGCAAAAAAAATTGAAATCGATAGGATCGCGTCCGATAAACAATATAGTAGATATCACAAATTTTATTCAGCACGAAACAGGTCAGCCACTTCATGCTTTTGATGCGGATGAACTGAGGGGTAAAAAAATAATTGTGAGAAACCTTGCTGAAGGAACAAAATTTATAACGCTGGATGAAAAAGAAAGGAAGTTAAACAAAGAAGACCTGATGATCTGCGATGCTGAAGGCGGAATTTGTATTGCTGGTGTATTTGGCGGGCTACATTCCGGAGTTACTGATAAGACAAAAAATATTTTCCTTGAAAGTGCCTGGTTCAATCCGGTTGATATCCGCAAAACCAGTTTCCGTCATGGATTGAGAACCGATGCAGCTGCACGTTTTGAGAAAAATATTGATATATCCAATACTGTTAACGTATTGAAACGTGCGGCACTGATGATCAAAGAGCTGGGCGGTGGACAAATTGCATCAGATATCGTAGATGTTTATCCGGAGCCGGCGCAAAAAACAGAGGTAACTCTTAAATATCATTATCTAAAAAAGCTAAGCGGCAAAAATTATCACCCTGATACTGTTAAAAATGTTTTGAGCAATCTTGGTTTTGAAATTGTGAAAGACGGAATTGATGAAATTCGGGTCGCTGTCCCTTTTAGCAAACCCGATATTTCGTTACCGGCCGATATTGTGGAAGAAATCCTAAGAATTGACGGGCTCGACAATATTGAAATCCCCACTGCGATCACAATCACGCCATCTGTTGAAGAAAATTATCTTGGTCATACACTGAAAGAAAAAGTTGCAAATTATTTTGTGGGGCTTGGGTTTCATGAAATGATGACCAACTCAATTACAAATGCTGCTTATTTTAATGAAGAAGAAAAACAACAGATGGTAAGAATGATGAATAGCCTCAGTGCCGAGTTAAATATTCTTCGTCCGTCCTTATTGGAAACAAGTTTGGAAGTTGTTGCCAGGAACTTGAATCATAAAAATAGCAACCTGAAACTTTTTGAATTCGGGAAAGGATATTTTACCACCGGCCCGGGAAAATATCATGAAATGGAGCAGGTATGTATGGTAATTAGCGGTCAGGCAAATGACCAAACCTGGAAAGGGAAGGCTGTTTCATCAGATTTCTTTTATATTAAGGGTATAGTTTCATCGGTTTTACAATTGCTGGGTATTAAACCCGATTCTGTGGAAAGACTTCCTGTAACCAAACTGGAGGATCACATCATATATAAGACAAATGGCGAATTGGTTGCAGGAGCCGGAGAGGTAAATCAAAAAATGGTGGCACAATTTGGAATTAAACAACCGGTATATTTTGCCGCTCTTAATTGGGAAGCGGTTCTAAAACTAGTCTTGAAGCAAACCCTGTCCATAAAAGAGCTTCCAAGATTCCCAACAGTGTTAAGAGATATCTCAATGGTAGTACCAAAACACCTTCCGTATGCCGACGTGGAGAAATCGGTGAATAATTTAAAGCTGTCCAAATTGCAGGAGGTTAAACTCTTTGATATATTCGAAAGTGAAAAGCTGGGAACCGATAAAAAATCTGTCGCCGTTAGCTTTACATTCTTAGATGAAGAAAAAACACTGACCGATAAAGAGATCGATGACTGGATGAGTAAGATAATGACGACACTTGAAAAGGAACTGAATGCCGAGATCAGGAAATAATGTACTGATTTGCTAATGCGCTAATTTGCTAAAATATGTCTGATTTAGAAAAACAATTAAAGAGGATACAAGATAAGCTGCAACAAGTGCTGAAGGATCATTCTTCATTACAAAAAGAAAATTTGCGGCTAAAAGAGGAGTTGGATAAGAACAGGAATCAATCTTTTACCAATCAACAAACGATCGAAGAGCTTAAGCAGCAAGTGGATGTGTTGAAAATCTCTTCCGGCGATTGGGATGAAGGCGATAAAAAAGAATTTGAAAAACGAATCAATACTTATATCAAAGAAATTGACCGTTGCATCGCTTTGTTAAGTGAATAATATATTTAATTGACCTCCCGATAGCTATCGGGACACAATCGCGATTATGTCAGAAGAACTTATAGCCGCCACCATAACAATAGCCGATAGAAGCTACCGCATTAAAATGCATCCAAAAGATGAGGAAGTGGTACGGAGAACTGTAAAAATCATCAATGATAAGATCATTGAATTTAAAACCATTTTTGCCGGAAAGGACATGCAGGATTATGTGGCCATGGCTTTAGTTTGGTATGCAACCGAGCAAATTGGCAGTCCGGCCTCAGACGTTGAAAAGGAAAATATTTCTGATAAATTGAATTTATTGGAAAAAATGCTTGACGGGCAGCTTCAGTCTTAAAAGAAGCTTCATTCCCGGATTCCTTACTCTTTATAATTGATTTCATTGGTTCCCGGCGTTTTGTATCTTCGCTGATTACCTGACCATTAGCATTTAAGAACCGCAGGCAGGTATTTCTAAAACAAGCATTGTGAAATCACTCAAACAAAAAATTCATGGATCCGAATATATTGTCTGCCATAATTGGAGGAGTTGCCCTTATCAT
>CBFGXP010000064.1:0-18183 GCA_965652775.1 uncultured bacterium | reverse complement strand
ACTCTTAATGTCGATCCCTGCGGATACCTTTTAAATACTGATATCCTTTCTTTCCGGGGAAGAAATGAAAAAAATCAAGCTGTTTTATATTGGAATACATCAAAAGAAGCCACGCCAGTGAAATACGAAATTCAAAAAAGTAAGGATGGCAGCACCTTTAAAAAGATCGGTGAGGTGGAAGGGTTCAATGATCCAAATGCTGAAAATAATTCTTATCGTTTTGAAGATCCGGAATTATTGGACAATACAATTAGCTACTATAGAATTAAGGCCATTAGAACCCAGGAAAATAATAAATTTAAATATACTAAAGTAATCCAATTAATCGGTGATAAAGCCGGACTCCAGATCCAATCATTGGTTAATCCATTCAGTTCGCATGTGAAATTTGATCTAATTTCCGGGGTTGACGGAATGGCGCAAATTCAAATTCTTGACCAATACCAGCATGTATTGAAGGCTGCGAATTTGAATCTCGTAAAAGGGACAAACAATATAATGATTCCAAATACAGACAATTTTCCCGCTGGGTTCTACATCTTAAGAGTAGTTTCAGGTAGTAATATCATAAATAAGAAGATTGTTAAGCGCAACTAAAAATAAATCCAGGTAAATCTTTAATTCTTTTGGTTAATAAAACCCTCTTTTTAGAAGAGGGTTTTTTCATAGTAAACTTACTTCACTAAGTACTACATTAAACACCAGAATGATATTTTTAAATCTGAGTGTATTTTACCAGTATTTGTTCCTTGTGCAAACTTTCATATTCATCTACTTTCATATCATTAAAAATTCTACCTTATGAAAAAGTTATTTGTTTTTGCCGTAGCATTTATTGCTTTTACCGGCTTTTCATTTTCAGGTAAAAATGATGGAGTTAAGTACGGATCAGACGCATCTGTAAGCGCAGATGTTAATCATGAATTCAGGTATTTCCGTATCCATCATCAATCTAAAAAGAATGTTGTATTGAACTGGGGTATTACAACTTCGGCAGGTGTATCCAGCTTCAGGATCGAAAGATCTTATGATGGAGAGTTTTATGAGGTTATCAACGAAACTGCCTGTAACAATGCAACAAAATTCACATGGAAAGATGAAGGAATTTTTCCAGGCGTTATTTATTACCGTATCGGTTGTGTAATGAATGATGGTACATGTCATTATTCTCCGATTGAAACTATTCGTGTAGTTCAACGCGGTTAATAATAAGTTTAGGAGGAAAGTTCCACCCTTTCTTTCCCAGTCCATAGAGTGTGAATGATTTTGAGGTTTTTAATCTATGCTTATGAAACAAATTTTACTTTCCGTATTTGGGGTGGTATTTTATTCAATTGTTGTTTCAGCGCAAATAACTACGCCAATAATAAAGGCTGCATTCGGTGTCGATGCTGACTTGCGGGCAAATTATTTTAATGGTTTTGTGCAAAGCGGAAATGACGATTGGTTCAATAATGGTACCGCAGGAACAGGAAATTTCGTGATCGATACTACCGGTGCCGCTGCAATAGTAGCCGGGTATTTAAGCGATGTTTCTCCATGGCCAAAAAGAATGGCCCCGTTGTACCGCTCCATGAGCAGACCGCAGTTTACTGTAGTCAACAACAGGCTTTGGCTTGATGCAATTTTTGTAAGAGACTATCATGGCAACGATTCAAGTGTATTTACAGCAGGATCGGACAAAAATGGTATGAGCCCGGCTAACTGGACAGGTGGTGTCCAGGGAATCCCTGATAAAAACGATATCCTTGATGTGTTCATGCATGTTAGAAGAGCAGGTCCTACTACAACAGACTCTCTTTGGATGTTTGGTGGCATATCATTAGATAATACTACCGGTAACAGGTACTTCGATTTTGAAATGTACCAGACAGATATTTATTATGACAGGGTTACTGCTAAATTTTATGGTTATGGTCCTGATGCAGGACATACAAGCTGGCAGCTTGATGCTGCGGGAAATATCTTAAGGCCCGGAGATATTATTTTTACCGGGGAATACCAAAGTTCTATGCTAACAAATATTGAAGCCCGTATCTGGGTCCATATATCTGCATTAAGCATAACGCCTGCAAATTTTAATTGGTCTGGCCAGTTTGATGGCGCGGCTGCAGGTGCTCAATATGGTTATGCAAGTATACTTCCAAAAACTGCTGGCGCCTTTTATACAGGCTTGGGTAGTGCAAACAATACTTGGGCAGGTCCGTTTCAATTAGTGCTGCAGGATAATAGCCTTGCCGCTAACTATGGCAGGGATCAATTCATGGAATTTTCGGTTAACCTTTCCAAATTAGGACTTGACCCTGTTTCTTTATTAGGCGGAGACGTTTGCGGTTCTCCATTTAACAGGTTGGTTGTAAAAACAAGAGCTTCCGCATCATTTACTGCAGAGCTAAAAGATTTTGTGGCACCTATTGATTTGTTTCTGGCCCCAAGGGTGAACATGGCAGCAGAGCTCCCGTTTTTTTGCGGCATGGCCGATACAATAATAAGTGATATCGCAGTGGTGAATCCGCATGCGACTTCTGTTTATACCTGGTCCACTATCGGCGGCAATATCATTTATACACATCCTTCCGGCACATGGATACAGGTCAATCAACCCGGAACCTATATTGTAACGCAACGATTACTGGCAGCTTGCAGTCCTTACGCTACCGATACAATAACTATTTTAAGAGATACTAACTGTGTTATACTTCCCGCCAGGTTCAAATCTTTTTCCGGTGCATATAATGCAAATGATAAAAACACTGCATTGCATTGGTCCGTATACAATAATGCATTGGCAAAATCTTTTGTTGTCGAAGCAGCTATCGATGGAGGAGAATTTACTGAAACAGGAACGATCATGGCTGATAAGAATTATCCTGACGATGCCGCTTATAATTTCAATTATAATGTGCCGTTTGGTGTATCATCTTATATAAGTTTCAGGATAAAGATGATCCATGAAGATGGCTCGTATACATATAGTCGTGTATTAAGAATTAATATCAAACCTTTAACAAAGGCCGGGATAACTATTGCGCCAAATCCGGTACGTGGAAAATTTCAAATGAATATAACCTCGACCTCCGATGTGCAGGCAAAAATAATATTCCTTGATATGCAGGGTCGAACTGTATTGGTGATGAATGAAATGCTTAGGAAAGGTTCAAACACATTTGCGGTTGATATTAATGAAAACTGGCAACCCGGTATGTACAATGCCTTATTGAAAATGAATCAGGAAACTGTGACTACTCGTTTTGTAGTTTTGGAATAGCAGGTTTTGCAATTGTTTTTTTAAAACCTCCCTTTGCTGCAGGGAGGTTTTTTATTTGCATAAATTAAAAAAACAAGCAAGTACATTTGCAGCAATGTATACGCTGAAAAAATCGTTGGGGCAGCATTTTTTGAAAGATGAAAACATTTGTAGAAAAATAGTGGCCGCTATTCTCCAATATCCTCATCAAAATTTACTTGAAGTAGGGCCTGGTGGAGGCGCTTTGACTAAATACCTTCTTGAAATACCTGCTATTGATTTTAAGGCGGTGGAGTTGGATGCAGAAAAAGTGGATTATTTGCTTGGCGCATATCCTGGTTTAAAAGGCAAGCTGATGCATGAAAATTTTCTGGATATGCAACAGCCATTTAATGGAAGATTCTCAGTGACAGGAAATTTTCCCTACAATATCTCATCACAGATATTATTCAAGGTATTGGATTGGAGAGAACATGTTGAAAATGTTGTAGGCATGTTTCAAAAAGAAGTGGCGCAAAGAATAGCAGCAAAAGAAGGGAGTAAAATTTATGGCGTAACCAGTGTATTAATCCAGGCTTTTTTTAAAGTGGAGTATCTTTTTGAAGTGAGTGAAAAATGTTTTACACCTCCGCCAAAGGTAAAAAGCGCTGTGATCAGGCTTTTGCCATTGGAAAAGACAGTTGTGATGAAAGATGAAGATTCTTTTTCCAGGCTGGTTAAGACAGCATTTAACCAGCGAAGGAAAACATTACGAAATGCAATAAAGGATTTATTTGATCCTGAAATATTGAAAGAAGATATTTTTAATAAAAGAGCTGAACAATTAACAGTGAAAGAATTCGGAGAGCTAAGTTTTAAAATGAAATGAATTAGAATGGCTAAAGTTATCATTACTGCAAAGGCGCATGAGGTATTATCAGAAAAGCTAACAAAAAAGGGGTTTGAAGTGATCTATGCGCCAACGATTACATACGATGATCTATATAATACAATTGATCAGGCTGCAGGGTTGGTAGTAACAACCCGCATCAAAGTAGATAAAAAATTAATTGATAAGGCAAATGATCTGAAATGGATCGGTCGCTTAGGCAGTGGCATGGAATTGATCGATGTTGACTATGCAGAAAAAAAAGGAATAAAATGTATCAGTAGCCCGGAAGGGAACCGCAATGCCGTGGCAGAGCATGCATTGGCATTGCTGCTGTCGCTGATGAATAGATTACATTCAACCCAAAAGGAATTAAAGGAGGGGAAGTGGCTTCGTCACGAAAACAGGGGCACTGAACTTTTTGGCAAAACAGTTGGAATTATTGGTTATGGAAATACGGGCAGTGCATTTGCCCAAATACTGCGATCATTCAACGTAACAGTGCTTGCATATGATAAATATAAGTTTGGGTTCAGCAAAGAATATATAAAGGAAGCAAGTTTAGAACAGTTATGTCGTTATGCTGACGTCATTAGTTTTCATATACCCCTTACGGACGAAACCTTTCAGCTCGCAAACAGTGATTTTTTTCAATCGCTGAAAAGATCCCCCTGGATCTTAAATACTTCAAGAGGTCAAATAATAAATACAAATGATCTAAAGACTGCGCTGATAAGCGGCGCCATAGCCGGTGCAGGATTAGATGTATTAGAAAATGAAAAACTTTTTTCTTATACAGATGAGGAAAAGGCAATTTTCAACTGGCTGCTTGAGCAACCCAATGTAATTATTACACCACATATCGCTGGATATAGTCATGAAGCGTTTTTAAAAATGAGCGAGGTACTGCTTGAAAAACTGGGGTTTCTTTAAAATTTAGGGGGTTAATTTAAAGGGCTTTTTAGTTTTTCCCCAATAAAAAATCGCTTCCTCTTATGAGATGAAGGAAAGAATTTTCTATATTTGCTATACATAAATGCAACGCTTCAGCAAATACTGAGGCGTTGTTATTTTTTTTGTCTGCAAACGTGTCATCATGTTTGTGATTAAAAGGAGGTAAATATGAGTGGTTTTAATTATGTTACCAAAGAAACCCTGGAGCAGATGAAGATAGAGCTACAACGCATGAAAGCGGTAGATCGGCCTGCTGCTTCAAGAGCTATTGCCGAAGCCAAAGAAAAAGGGGATCTGAAAGAAAATGCAGAGTATGATGCGGCAAAAGAAGCGCAGGGACACCTGGAAGCTAAAATTGCACAGATGGAAGGTGTAATTGCCAATACCCGTGTTGTTGATGAAAGCTCGATTGATACCAGTAAGGTTTCCGTATTGACTAACGTAACATTGACGAATCTTAATACAAAAAAGCAGGTCACCTACAAATTAGTGAGCGAAAACGAAGCTGATCTGAAGGCCGGAAAAATTTCTGTTACCTCACCCATTGGCAAAGGACTGCTTGGAAAAAAAGCCGGTGATATTGCAGAAGTACAGGCGCCAGCAGGGACGCTGAAGTTTAAAATTGAGAATATTTTCATTTGATTGCAATTTTAGATTCGCATCGGATATTCTATATGAACTGGGCTCATATCAAATCGGCAATCCTGAATCTTAAATCTAAAATTTTTGGAAGCATGACTATTTTTTCAAAGATCATTGCAGGAGAAATTCCTTCTTATAAAATTGCAGAGAATGAAAAGTTCTTTGCTTTTCTTGATATTTTTCCATTGCGTGAAGGACATGTATTAGTTGTGCCTAAAAAGGAAATTGACAAATTTTTTGATCTGCCAAACGAATATCTTTCGGAAATGCTGTTGTTTGCAAAACCAATTGCCAAGGCCATCGAAAGATCTTTTAACTGCAATCGCTGCGGTATAGAAGTTGTTGGATTGGAAGTGCCACATGCACACATGCACCTGATCCCCATCAATACAGCTAACGATCTGAATTTTAATCAGTCAAAACTCAAGTTGACAAATGAACAACTTGAGAAAATACGGGATACGATCGTTTCTAATCTCTGATCATCAGCGTTTATAAGAGTCCATATAATTATTGCAAATCACTTAGAAGATAAACCTTATTTTCACACCCCCTTATTGCGTGGTAATAATTTAAATGGCCATTCTTTTTATTAAATAATTAATTTATGAAAAAAGTATTATCCTTCGTTTTCATTTTTACAGTTTTACTATTTGCTGCCGGGACTGTAAGGTCACAAACATTCAAGGTCGGCGTATTTGATGTTGATATAATGGTGCAGGCTATGCCGGCGTATAGTGTTGTAGATAGTCTTATGCAAATTTTTGATCGTGATTCATTGGGGGCGTTGCAGGATTATAATTTGTCAGAGTATCAGCGGCTCGACAGCACTTATAAAGCTGACTCAGCACAAGTAGCAGCAGGAAAAAAGTCAAAAGCTATTCTTGATATGGTCGCGGCCGATCGTCAAAAAGCAATGATCAATGTTGTTTACTGGCAGCAGATCGCTCAAAATACATCGAATGCGAAAAGATCGGCGTTATCGCAAAACCTGTATAACCAGGTAATACCCGCCTATAAAAAAGTACTGGCCCGGAAAAAATATGCATTGGTACTGAAACCTCAAACTTATGAAGGCGGATTTCCTATTGACAATATTTTTATAGCTGTTGCGCGGGAACTTAAACTCACCGAATTACCACAGAACCTGCTTTTCCTGGGTAATGATCCTGACCCGGCAAAACAGGTCCAGGCCCCAAAACCGCCTGTAACGAAGCCTAAGAATTAATAGTTAGTTAGATCATTGATGCGGCATCACCATGATCGCAGCGATTGTACCAATTCCTTCCCATAGGAATTTTATTTGTACGTTTTCGTTTTCGGCATGTTGATTATTATCATAGTTCACAACAGGCACGGTGATCACGTTTGCATTTAATGTTTTTTCAAAAAGGTAAAGTGGCAGGCTGCCTCCCATCGATGGTAATAGAATTACAGGATAATCGATCGTGCCCTGTATGGCTTTTACAAGGCTTTGCGCAATCGGCAGGTCGAATGAAGTTCTTTGTGCAGGATAACCAATGCCTCTTGTTATTTTGATCAGCCTTTCATATTTCGATCTTTCTTCATCAGTTGGTTCATGATCGATAACATGAAACCCCTTTTTCTCAATATGTTTCACTACTTTATTTATTTGTTTGTCAACTTCATTACCTAATACCAAACGCAGGTCAAGTGTCGCTTCGGCTGTTGTTGGAATTATGTTTGCTGCTAATTCACCAACATCAGCACTACGGATACCATTGATATTTAGCGTAGGTAAATGCAATAATTCAAGAAAGGATCTTCCACTTCCTTCAGGAGCTGCAATACCTAATTCTTTCTTCAGCGTTTCTTCAATATTGGGAATTTTACTCAGCGCTTCTTTTTCTTTACTTGAAAGCGGAACCACATCATCGTAGTAACCTTCAACTAATATATTTCCTTTTTCATCCTTCATGCCTGCAAGCAATTGAACGAGTGACAATGCAGGATTGGGTGCCCAATTACCATAATTACCACTATGCAAAGGCCGCTTGGGGCCATAAACAGTTAGATTCATATTCACATCGCCACGTACGCCAAAACTTATCATTTTTCTCCCTGATACATGACGTGGTCCATCAACAATGATCCAAAGATCTGCATGCAGCTTATCCTTGTTCTTTTTAAAGATCTCATCAAGATGCGTTGAACCAAGTTCTTCTTCTCCTTCAAAAAAGAATTTAATATTATGTTTAAGTGCGACGCCGGTTTTTATCAATGCATCATAAGCATTTAATATGGTCATTACACCAGCTTTGTCATCAGCGCTTCCCCTGCTTGCAAGTCTCCATTCCGGTGAAATGTTTCCTGTCAGCGGCATGATTTTACCACCTTGTTCGATCGGCTTATCAATAAAGACAGGTTTAAAGGGTTCTAACCCTCCTGTCCATTTCGAAGGGTTTACAGGCTGACCATCATAATGGGCGTAGAAGGCCAATGTATATTTTGCACCGGCCACTTTTATTTCTCCAAATACAACAGGGTTTATATGGGGAGTAGTTCCCTCTAAAAGCTCAGCTTTAATTCCCCGTTGCTCCATCATCATTTTAATATAGGCAGCGTTACGGAGTATATTCGATGTATCCCTCGTCACGTTTGGAATGGCAACAAATTTTATATACTCATCAATCATCTTTGATTCATTCTCTTTCCTGAACCGATCTACTTTCTGCTGTACAGTTTGAGAAAATGATATCAACCCTGCGTGAAGAAAACAGGCAATGAAAAAGCAAGATTTGATTTGCATAAACATTATTTTACGATGACCCGTGAAGAATTCCTGGTTATAAAATCTTTCCAGCTTTTTAATTTACCATTTAATTGCAAGCCGGGCCTGTCCTGGAAATGATGGCATACAGCAACAGCCACTGCATCGGTGGCATCATAATATTGAGGAATTTCTTTTAATGCCAGAATGTGTTGAAGCATTTTCCAAACCTGCTCTTTATCTGCGTTGCCATTACCAGTTATCGATTGTTTTATTTTTTTTGGACTATACTCAGTGACTGGTAAACCGGCGCTGATGGCAGCTGCAATAGCTACACCTTGTGCCCGACCAAGTTTCAGCATACTTTGAACATTTTTTCCAAAAAAAGGCGCCTCAATGGCAAACTCATGTGGTTGATGTTTTGCGATCAGGTCTTCAATTTTTTTATGAATTAGCTGAAGTCGTGTATAATTATCTTTTTTACCTGAAAGTTTTAGTACACTCATCTCTTTTATAAGAATAACATTGCTGCTGATCTCGATAATGCCATAACCCATCAATAGCGTACCCGGATCAATACCAAGAATTATTTTTGAAGGCTTTTGCAATGCGCAAAGTATTTTTACAGGATTAATGCAGCTGGACAAAAATATCAAAATCTTTCTCAATTATATTCTCGGCCCTTTATTGTTCGCATGGTTGTCTTACTCCATTTTTAAACAAATAAAAAACCAACCCCATCTTGAGGAAGCATGGTTCAGAATCAGATCAGCTTTTAGCAATATAAGTGTTATCAACCTTATACTGGTTTTTCTTTTGATGTTTGTCAATTGGTCACTGGAAGCGCTGAAATGGAAATTATCTGTGCAGCATGTACAGCCAGTTTCCTTTGCCAGGGCTGTCAAAGCCATTTTATCAGGAGTTTCGTTTTCAGTAACCACGCCTAACCGGACAGGGGAATATTTAGGCCGGGTGCTTTATATGAATGAAGGCAACCGGTTAAAAGCGATCTCACTTACTATTCTTGGTAGCCTAAGCCAGCTGATCGTTACCATTTTTTTTGGCCTGTTAGCTTTGTTGATCTTACGGCCAGCAATTAACGAGTCAGGTTTGGCGGGTTGGCCCGTATGGCTAAACCTTTTACTTATTGGTGGATCGATGGTATTGCTATTTTTAACAGTTTTTTATTTACGTATTAGCTGGCTTATTAAGTGGATAGATAAAATACCGGCAATAAAAAAATACATTTGGCTTATCAATGAATTGGAAAAAACGGATACAACGCTGTTGCTTCGTTTGTTGTCTATATCAATGTTGCGTTATTTTGTTTTTGCCACGCAATATTTTTTGTTGTTTGACTTTTTTGGTGTTGAAGTGAATTGGTGGCAGGGATTTTGGGCGACCGCCTTAGTTTTTTTCATTATGGCCATTACACCCACTATTGCTTTGTTTGAAGTGGTACAAAAAATATATGTGACTAAGGAAATTTTTGCAATTTTTACAGTCAATACGCTGGCAATTGGGTTTGTAACCACGACTATCTGGTTTGTCAATTTAGTGATACCGGCCGCAATAGGCAGTTTATTAATACTCGGAATAAAACTTTTTAAAAAGGATGAAGCTTCGTAACTCATTATCGGCTTTTAGTATTTGGTTGGTTTTTTTCAATGCAGAGGAAAAAAAGATATTACCGTCGCCTGTTCAGGTAAATAATACAATACCAAGCGACGAGTTTTGTGGTATAAAAAATACAGCGTTCCAGGCAGGGGAACAGGTGACCTTTCACGTTTATTATTCTGTTGTGGGCACTTATATACATGCAGGCACGGCTATTTTTACTACTACGCTCGAGAATTTTGGGAACAGACCTGTGTACCACGTGGTAGGTGATGGAAAAACAAAATCATCTTATGATTGGATATACAGGGTGAGAGATAAATATGAAACCTATATTGATACCGCAACACTGCAACCAGTAAAATTTATCCGGAATGTGGATGAGGGTGGATATAAAAAATATGAGACAATCACTTTTAATCGTACTGCCAATACAGCTGTTACAAATGGTGGTGTATTCAAAGTTCCTGATTGCATCCAGGATGTGCTTAGCGCTATGTACTATGCCCGCAATATCGATTTCTCAAGATCCAAAGTCAATGATAAGATCCCTTTCAAAATGTTCCTGGATAACGAGGTTTTTGATATGTATGTCCGGTACCTTGGTAAGGAAACAATAAAAACACAATACGGAAAATTCAAAGCAATTAAATTCAAACCTCTGTTGTTAAAAGGAACCATTTTTGAAGGCGGGGAAAAAATGGTTGTTTGGGTTAGTGATGATCCAAACCGTGTTGTGCTGCGTGTGGAGAGCCCGATCGTAGTTGGTAAAGTGAAGTGCGATATGATGGCGTATCGCAACCTTCGCTATCCGCTTACTTCGATGGTTAAATTGAGAGGGAATTAATGAACAGGCAATACACAATAGGCAATGGACAATTGGGAATGCCGAATATTATTAGAACGTGTCTATTGTCGATTGCTTATTGCAATCAAACTTCCTCTAACTTAAAGAATTCCTTCGGTCTTATTCCCCGTTCAGTTTGTTGGAGCGTACAGCATTCATGTACCGGGTCATGTTCAAAGAAAAGTATATAATCATTTTCCAATGCTTCTTTAAGGAAAGACTTTTTTTCTGTCATTGAAATAAGCGGTTGCATATCATAAGCCATAATATATGGAATGGGAATGTGCCCTTGGGAGGGGAGAAGGTCCGCCATAAAAACTACAGTCTTTCCATTGTAATTTATTTGAGGTAGCATCATTCCGTCTGTATGACCATCAACAAATCGTACTAAAATATTTTCTGAAAATTGAGTTGAAAGGATCAAAGATGGTGCATGTACGGTCCATTTTCCTTTTGTCTCAGGGGTATGCGTTGGATGCTCAATAAATTTTAATTTTCCACTTTCCTCTATCGGTAGAATATTTTCTTTGAGAAAAGAAGCTTTTTCTCTTTCATTTGGTTGAGTAGCAGTGATCCAATGCCGTTCATTGCTCCAGAAGGTGGCATTAGGAAAATTTGGAACCAGTTTATCGCCTTCTCTTTTTATTGAGCCTCCGCAATGATCAAAATGAAGATGCGTAAGAAATACATCGGTGATGTCATCCTTCGTAAAGCCATGTTTAGCCAAAGATTTTTCCAGCGTATCATCTCCATGTAAATGATAGTGACTAAAAAATTTTGCATCCTGTTTATCACCGTTTCCATTATCAACAAGTATCAAACGATCCCCATCTTCAATTAATAAACAACGTAATGCCCAGCTGCACAAATTATTTTCGTCAGCCGGGTTTATCTTGTTCCATATCGTTTTTGGAACAACGCCAAACATGGCTCCCCCATCAAGTTTAAAATAGCCAGTATTTATAGAGTAAAGTTTCATACATTCTTAGATTTGGCTGCATTTGTATATATCAATAACAAAAGCCCGATCACAAAGAAAACGGCAAGAGCCAGTACTGAATTTCTTTGTGAACCCGAAATATCAGTTAAATATCCAAAAGTTACTATACCAACTACAGCGGCAAATTTTTCGGTCACATCATAAAAGCTAAAAAAGGAAACAGTATCTCTTGTTTCAGGCATTAGCTTGGCATATGTCGAACGGCTAAGTGATTGCACGCCTCCCATGATGAAACCAACAAAAGCACCTAATCCATAAAATTCATAAATACCTCCTTTGGGGATATAGTATGCAGCAATGCAAAGTATTATCCACAACACTACCAACACCATCAATGTTTTGATGTTGCCGATCTTTGATGATAACCATGAAATAGTATAAGCACCCGGTATTGCGATCAGTTGAATGATCAGAATTGCAATTATGAGATTCGTTGTTGGTATTTCGAGCTCCCCTTTACCAAATATAGCGGCAACAAGCATTACTGTTTGTACTCCCATATTATAAAAGAAGAAAGAGAGAAGGTATCGTTTTAGCCTGGGCAATTGTTTTAACTGGTTCCATACTTTACTTAGCTCTTTATAGCCCTTGGTTAAGATATTATGTTGATCGCTTCCACCTGCGGGCACGGGATTTGGCAATCGGGAGAGTGCAAAACGGGCAAAACACCACCACCAGAGACCAACTAAAAGAAAAGAGATCTGGGCACCTTTGCTTTCAGTGATACCAAATGTGGTGTTCATCATTACAAATACAAAACAAATAAGCTGTAATAAAACACTTCCGATATAACCATATATAAACCCTTTTGCACTGATACGGTCACGATCTTCGATCGAAGCGATCTCAGGAAGAAATGAATTATAAAAAACCTGTGCACCCCAGAAACCAATACATGCAATAATGATACCTGCAATGCCAAGCCATAATGTATCCTCTTGAAAAAAATACATCGATGCACAAGCAATGCTTCCCAACGTAAAATAAAAACTGAGAAATTTTTTCTTATTGCCTTTATAGTCCGCAATAGAAGAAAGTATCGGAGACATGACTGCAACAATGAACATAGCGACTGCTATGGCATAATTATAAAGCGCAGAATTCTCGAACTGGCGGCCAAGAAATGTAACCGTCGTCTTTGAGATGTTAGCGTTGTCAACTGCTATGCTTTCAAAATAGGTTGGAAAGATGGTGGAAGTAATAACCAGGTTGTAAGATGAACTGGCCCAGTCGTACATCGCCCAGCCATTTACAACTTTTTTTGAAGCTGTCTGCATGCAGTTGGTTTTAGTTGGGGGAAAGATAATGAGAAAAGATCAATCAATTTCCATTACGCCGCTGAAGATAATAGCAAGCAAAATTATCCCGGCTATGATCCGGTAGTATCCAAAAGCTTTGAAGCCATAAATCTTCAGGTAGTTGATGAAAAAGCGAATTGCCAGCATCGCAACAATGAAAGCAACTATATTTCCCACAACAAATGAAGTAAAGTTTTGATTACTTTCCATAATGATCTCATACCCTTTTCGCTTAATGAAACCATTATCCCAATCTTTTAGGAAAATAGTATAGCAGCTTGCAGCAAGCATGGTAGGTACGGCCAGGAAGAAAGAAAACTCTGCAGCCAAATGCCTTGTAAATTTTTGCTGCATACCACCGATAATGGAAGCAGCGCTACGGCTTACACCCGGTACCATTGCAAGCACCTGCCAGCAGCCAACTAAAAATGCTTTCGGAAAAGTTATCTGGTCATCTGATTCGATGGTATGAACCTTAAATAAATTATCTATAAATACCAGGATAATACCACCGGCCAGCATTGTGACGGCAACAGTAGTAGGGCTCTCCAATAACGCATCTATTTTATCGGAAAATAAAAAACCAAGCAGCAATGCAGGTAAAACACCAACGATAAGCTTTGCATAAAACTGCCAGCGACGAAATTCAAAGAATTTTCTCCAGTATAGAACAACTACGGCCAGGATGGCTCCGAACTGGATAGATACTTCATATAACTTGGTGAACTCTTCTTTATGAATCCCCAGCAGGTAACTGGTAACGATCATATGACCAGTAGAAGAAATAGGAAGAAACTCAGTAAGGCCTTCAACGATTGCGAGAATGATAGCGTCAACAATAGTCATGAGTTAATTTGCAAATTTGGAAATGTGCTGATGTGCTAATAAAAAATCGTGAAGTGTAAGAATGTATAATTTGCAAATTAGCATATTAGCAAATTATCACATCAGGCTTTCGGTTTTTTAAAAATGGCATAGATCTCAATGCCGAGGCCAATTATGATCAATATAGGAGCGATAGTGATCCTGCGGGTACTATAAACCTCATCATAATTAAATGTGTTGGGATCATCACTGCGGCCACCAACCATTAAAAGCATACCAAGGGCAATAATTCCAACCCCCAATAACATAAGCCACAGGTTTTGTTTATCAAATAAGCTTGTTGCATTTGTGGTCTTTACGGTAGTTGTAGTTGTTGCCGGTTTCTTTTCAGCCATACCTAAATTTTAGGGGTGCAATATAAGGAAAGTCGGTAGTCGATAGTCCAATAGTCCATAGTATTTATCTTGGACTGACGCTGAACTCCCGACTCCCGACTATTGACGAATCAATAAAGTTCGTCCAGCTTCATTCTCAGGTATTTCAATACGCTGCGATGAGTGCTGAAGACAGTTATCCCGATACCGAGCAGTATCAGTACAAAACCTAACAATAAAAGAGATTGTGTATCACGCAATTTTTTAAAGCCGTCAAAAAAGCTTTCAAGACCAACCACCAAAAGATAAACAATTGCCGTAGCGATCACACCACTGATAGCACCGTTGATCACGGCCCGGATATCAAGCGGTTTAGCAATATACCACCGGGTTGCCCCCACCATTTGCATAGTTTTTATCAGGAAACGGTTACTGAACATCGCAAGGCGAATGGTATTGTCAATTAAAATAATAACCACTGCCGAAATTATAATAGCTATGATCAATAAACCAATGCTCACAAGTTTGAAATTGGCGGCCATTTTTTCCACCACTGCCGTTGGATATTTTACCTCGTCAACGACCGGCCACTGAGAAATATCCGCTTTAATCGCAACCAGTTGAGCCGAATCCATGTATTCTGCTTTTAGTTTGAAATCGATACTTGATGGCAGCAGGCTGTTATCTATAAATTCGGTAAAATCTTCACCGCCGGTTTTTACCCATTCCTTTTTTGCGGTCTCTTTATCTGTGTATTTTATTTCATTTACGTATGGCTGGGATGCGATGTAATTCTGAAGTCTTTCCCGGGCGGTGTCTTTGGCATTTTGTTTCAAAAACACCTGAACTTCCACACTCTCTTTTATACTCTTGATCACTTTGCGGCCATTGATCGTTAGTAGCCCGATTATTCCCATCAGGAACAATACAAGTGTAACACCCAAAATTGACATGAAATAAGACGGTTTGCCGCGTTTGATAGAAGCTCTTCCTGCTTTGACCATGAGTACTTTATTTGGTTTTTAAGGATTGGCAAAGTAACGGTTTTGTTCCCACATGTGTCGGTCAAATCCGTAAATTTGTTGCTCTCTAACGATTCGCATTGCCTGATATTTTTAAGAGGTGGAAAGAAATATTTTTTTAAGTCTTCTTTCACATCTTTGCCCTGCTGAGGTTGGGACGCGGAGCCTGCACTGAACGAAGTGAAGTGTTCATCTGCATTAATTCTTATCATCAATTGTTGAATAGAATTCCAGAAGTTGAAGAGTGCGACGCAACGAAAGCTTAATAGTAGCAATACAGCGGGGCTCATAAGAAAGTAAAAATTCAAAGGTCAAAAGACTTATGAATTGATACAATTTTTGAATTTTAATTTTGACTTTTGAATAATTATGGAATACAGGTTCAGCGATATAGAAAAGAAATGGCAGGAATGGTGGAAGGTAAATAAAGTATATAAGGTATCTAACGATTCTGCTAAACCCAAGTATTACGTGCTCGATATGTTTCCCTATCCGAGTGGTGCCGGCTTGCATGTGGGACATCCATTGGGGTATATCGCATCGGATATTTATGCACGTTTCAAAAGATTGAAAGGGTTTAATGTGCTGCACCCGATGGGTTACGATGCTTTTGGTTTGCCAGCCGAACAATATGCGATCGAGCATGGTATTCACCCGGCTGTTTCAACGGAGGATAACATCAATAATTTCAGAAAGCAATTAGATAATATCGGTTTCAGTTTTGACTGGGATCGTGAAGTGAGAACCAGCGATCCGAAATTTTATAAATGGACACAGTGGATATTCTTACAGTTGTTCAATTCATTTTATAACAGGAAAACAAATAAGGCGGAAAAGATAGAGGTATTGATAAAAGCTTTTGAAAAGGAAGGAAATCGTTCTCATCCAATGCCTCAATCCCAATTCATGTTCACTTCGTTCAAGGCAAGTGACTGGAAGCGATTTGATGAAAAAATGAAGCAGGATGTATTGATGCAATATCGTTTGGCTTATTGTGGATTTGGCGAAGTGAACTGGTGCGAAGCATTAGGGACAGTACTGGCCAATGATGAAGTGATAAACGGGGTAAGTGAACGTGGCGGACATCCGGTTGTAAAAAAGAAGTTGCGTCAGTGGTATTTGCGGATAACTGAATATGCGGATCGATTATTGGAAGGGCTTCAAAAGGTTGATTTCAGTGAGAGCATGAAAGAAATGCAAAGCAATTGGATCGGTAAGAGCAGCGGTGCGGAGATCGATTTCAGGATACGGGTAGGCGAGCCAAGTGAAACCAGTAAAACTGTTGTCAGTGAAGGAAATGTTACGATCACTGATGTTACGATAACAGAACAAGAGAATGATGAATCGCTCAAAGTTTATACAACCCGTCCGGATACAATCTTTGGTGTTGATTTTATGGTTATCGCACCGGAACATGAGCTGGTTGAACAGATAACAACGGCATCACAAAAGCAAGCGGTTGATGAATACATTGCATATGTAAAAAGTCGTAGTGAGAGAGAACGCATGGCAGAGAAAAAGATATCCGGTGTATTTACAGGTTCCTATGCACTCAATCCTTTTAATGGACGGGCAATACCCATCTGGATCTCAGAATATGTTTTGATCGGTTATGGTACCGGTGCCATCATGGCCGTGCCTTGCGGTGATCAGAGAGATTTTTTATTTGCAAAGCATTTTAATATTCCGATCACTAACATAATCGGTTCATATTATAATGGAGAAGAAGCAAATCCAACCAAAGATGCAATTCTTGAAAATTCAGATTTTCTGAATGGCATGGTAATGAAAGATGCTATAGATGTGGTGATCGATAAGCTTGAAGCATGGGGAATGGGAGTAAGAAAAGTGAATTATAAAATGCGTGATGCGGCATTCAGCCGTCAGCGTTATTGGGGTGAACCATTTCCTATAGTTTGGGTAGATGGCATTGCACATCCATTAACTGAAGAAGACTTGCCGCTTGAATTACCGCACGTCGAAAATTATAAACCCGGACCTGAAGGAGAAGGACCATTGGCTAATATTCCAGACTGGGTAAATGTGAACCGATTTACGGACTCGGATGATTGGTCAAATATTGTCAGGGGTCAACGGGAAACGAACACAATGCCCGGCTATGCAGGGTCATCATGGTATTTCTTACGCTACATGGATCCGCATAATGACAAAGAATTTTGTGATCGTAAAGTTTCTGACTATTGGGGGCAGGTTGACTTATATATCGGCGGCACCGAACATGCAGTTGGTCATTTATTATACAGCCGTATGTGGACGAAGTTTTTGTATGATGTGGGTCAGATCAGTCATGACGAACCCTATAAAAGATTGGTGAACCAGGGGATGATACAGGGGAGCAGCAGGTTTGCTTATAGAGTTGTTAATTCAAATCCTTCCGGAACGTCTCAATTTAGATTTCTAATATTTGTTTCATTTAAATATTATCAAGAATATTTAAATCATGGCTTTCTATCAAATGAAACACTCGATGATTGGAGAAACGGCAGGATTGGTCTTGAATGGAAAAAACCATCTGATGATCCCAATGCAGGCATTTTCTCTATTGTTCCTGTTCATGTTGATGTAAATATTGTTGATGGATACGAATTAGATAGAGAAGCTTTTAAGAAATGGCGGGGAGGAGAATATGCGAAGGCTGAATTTATTCTCGAAGATGGTAAATATATCTGTGGGAGTGAGGTTGAAAAAATGTCCAAATCAAAATTCAACACAGTTAACCCCGATGATTTGGTTGTGA
>CBFGXP010000063.1:0-18335 GCA_965652775.1 uncultured bacterium | reverse complement strand
TCGTTTGAAAACTACTCACCCGGACAATTGGAGGATAATGGAAATGAAAACTTATCTGGTGCTCGTATCAATCATCGCAGGTAGCGGCGTTATTGCTACACATAATTATACAGACAACGATCCCGACAAAAACCGCAATAAGACTTCCGCCCCAATCGGTACGGTCTATGTTATTATTGACAAGTCAGATTATGAACTAAGCGTGTATGACGACAAGGGTTGGTATGCCACTTACCCGGTGGTATTTGGCAACAGTTCTCTTGCGGATAAAAAAATGGAGGGCGACAAAAACACACCGGAAGGCAGCTTCAGGATAGCTTCAAAACGGGTGCATGATAAATGGCACCGCTTTCTTGCCCTTGATTACCCCACAAAAGAAAGCTGGGATAAATTCAATCAGCGAAAATCAAGAGGCGAAATTCCGGCCTCTGCAAAAATTGGCGGTGGCATTGGTATTCATGGCACCTGGCCACATGAAGACTTCCAGATCGACCGTTATAAAAACTGGACGCTGGGATGTATCTCGATGAAAAATGAAGATGTGGAAGATTTTTACAGGTATTGCCAGTTAGGAACAAAGATCATAATCCGTCGCTAATAAGTACTTAAGAACCCATTCACGGTTTGCTGCCATTTTATTGGATTGTTTGCCAGCAAAGGTTGATGCCCCGCTCCCTCATATACTTCTAACTTCTTTTTTGAAGAATTGATCGAGGCAAAAATCCTTTCTGTTTCATTTTTCAAAACATATTCATCATTGTTGCCCCACTGAAGCAAAACCGGGCAGCTTATTTTTTTTGCGTAACGGGATGACTTATGGCTATAGCCCCAATAACCCTGCTCGATTCCCGTCCAGAACGTGACAAAAAAACCGAATGGTTCTCCTGGAAACCCGCTGATCCGGGCCCTTGCCTTGATATGATCCTGCAACCCGTCAAATGGCATTTCGAGAATTATTTTCTGTGGTTGTATATCGTATTGCCAAATTGCTTTCGTAATAATAACAGCTCCCAGCGACATTCCCCACAGCACTATGTTTTTCTCACCGCTTCGCAAAATATGATCGTAAGCTAATTTTACTTCTTCTGCTTCTTTATTTCCAAGAGTACTAATTGTGCCTTCACTGTTTCCATGCGCTCTCAGATCCACAAGCATAATATTGTAGTTAAAAGAAATAAATTCAAAAGCTTCGGCCAGTACATTTCCTTTGTTTGAATTCAATCCATGAAATAAAATAACCGTTCCTTTTGCCGAATCCGCCTTCATATACCATGCTTCGAGTTTAATTCCATTATTTGCAGTTAACTGTACTGTATCATAAGGAATAACAGGATAATAACTAATTGGTGACCTCGCTAATTTTTTCCCCGTCATCATTCGCCAGGTGCGGAGAAATGGTTTGCCCTGCGAAGACTCCTGGCTTCTTATTTTATCATCATTATAATAGTGTGTAAAACGGTAAGCATGAAATGCTGCACTAATGTTGATTAGTATCAACTGGACAAGCAATACATTGATGATCCATTTGATTATACGTATGTTCTTATTACTGGTCTTTTTGTCTTTCATAGAAAATGGAACTGGAGAAACCGAATCCGATAGTTATTGGATCAAAAATAGATTTTCATTTTAGAAAATCTTAATTAGCTGTGGATATTTTCTTGATAGCTTTTTAAATTGAAAATGCGAATGAATATGATTGAGGATTAAATTCGCTGCCAGTTTTACTTACTAACCCTTCAACATATTTCGAAAAACCTTTTAAAGCAGCTGACCCGGCTGCTTTATTTTTTACAGCTTGTTATTTTTTATTTCATCAACAACAGTGGGATCAAGCAACGTTGTGGTATCACCTAAATTAGCAACATCTCCCTCGGCGATCTTTCTTAAAATACGTCGCATGATCTTACCACTTCTCGTTTTCGGTAAACCGGAGACAAATTGAATTTTATCGGGCTTTGCAATTGGACCAATTATTCTTGTTACTGTTTGTAAAATATCTTTTCTCGCCATTTCATCATCACCATGCTTGCCATTATAGATAACGTAGGCATAAATTCCCTGCCCCTTTATATCATGCGGATAACCGACAACCGCACTTTCTACAACACCGGCATGCATATCGATCGCATTTTCTACTTCAGCGGTCCCAATACGATGCCCGCTAACATTCAATACATCATCAACACGACCGACGATCCTGTAATTACCTTTATCATCCCTTAATGCTCCATCACCGGTGAAATATAAATTTTCGTAGCTGGCAAAATAATTTTTCCTGCACCTTTCATGATCGCCATAAGTTGTTCGTATAATACCAGGCCATGGAGCTTTGATACAAAGATTTCCTTTAATATGGCCATGCTCATCTCTTTCAGCAGCTTCCTTTCCATTTTCATCAACCAATACCGGTTGCACACCCGGCATTGGTAAAGTTGCCCAGCTCGGTTTTGCAGGAGTTATTCCAGCAAAATTCGAGATCATAATTCCGCCGGTTTCTGTTTGCCACCAGGTGTCTACGATCGGGCATTTCTTCTTTCCAATATTTTCGTCATACCAATGCCAAGCTTCTTCATTGATGGGTTCACCAACAGTACCTAAGATCTTTAATGATGAAAGATCCTTTCCTTTTATTGGGTCTAACCCAAATCCCATAAGACTTCTTATAGCAGTAGGAGCGGTATAAAGGATATTCACTTTATGCTTATCAACTATATCCCAAAAACGACCGGCGTCAGGCCATGTCGGTATTCCCTCAAAGATCACTGAAGTAGCTCCGGCACATAATGGTCCATAAACAATATAACTGTGACCGGTTACCCATCCAATGTCAGCTGTACAAAAATGAATAGCTCCCGGCTTATATTGGAAAACATTTACAAAAGTGTAAGCGGTCCAGATCATGTAACCGGCACAGGTATGTACAACACCTTTCGGTTTGCCGGTACTTCCTGAGGTATATAAAATAAATAAAGGATCCTCTGCGTCCATTTCTTCAGCAGGAAAAGAAACAACTCCATCTCTCTCCACCTGGGTTTCGGCGTGTTCCATTTCATCTTCCCACCAAAGATCTCTTCCTTTGATCATCGAAACAGGAATTCTTGTTCTTGTATAAACAATTACATTCTTTACTTTCTTATTTCCGATCAATGCATCATCGATCACACTTTTTAATGGAATATCTTTCCCGCCACGGTAGGCCCCATCACAAGTAATGATATATTCCGCTTGTGCATCTTCCAGCCTGTCAGCAATGCTTTGTGCACTAAAACCACCAAAGATGACACTATGAATAGCTCCGATCCTTGCACAGCCCAATACTGCATAAACCAATTCAGGCACCATGCCCATATAAATACATACCCTGTCGCCTTTTTTTACTCCATTATTCTTTAACATCTGTGCAACCTGGCAAACTCTTTTATGCAACCTGTTGTAAGTAACAATTCTTGTTCGTTCTTCAGGGTTATTGGGTTCCCATATAAATGCCGGCTGTTGCCCCAGCGATTTTAAATGCCTGTCAACACAGTTTTCAGTAATGTTTAGTTTACCGCCCTGGAACCATTTTATGTTTGGCTCTTTAAAATTCCATTCCAACACCTTATCCCATTTCTTTCGCCATTGAAAATTTTCGGCAACTGATGACCAGAACTGCTCAGGATGATCTACACTTTCCTTGTAAGCTTCTTCATATTGTTGCTGTGATCTTATCTGGTAAGGATATGACATAGTAATGTTTTTACACTTTAAAAGTACGAAACATGATTATTTTTGACAGTCGAAAAGTAAAGAAGAAAGATAGCAAGATTATATCCAATGCAGTCATGAAGATCATCATTTTTACTTTGCTAATGATTTCACGAATAGCTATTTCGGCACAGGATTCATCTGCAATCAATAAAAACCAGGGATTGATCATCTCTGGTTATGCGGATATTTATTACCAGTATGATTACAACAAACCGAATGATAAACTGAGACCACCCTTTCTTTACAATTTTAAAAGGCATAATGAGATCAATACGAATCTTATATTATTGAAGGCCTCCTTTGGAGGAAAGAAATTCAGAACAAATCTTGGAGTAATGGCAGGTAATTATGCAAGGTATAATCTTGCTGCTGAGCCCGAATTTTTCAGATATATCTACGAAGCCAATATTGGATACAAGTTTTCTGAAAAGGTTTCTGTTGATGCCGGTATCCTTCCTTCACATATCGGTTGTGAATCAGCCATTGCAAAGGATAACTGGAATCTTAGCCGTAGCATGCTTGCTGAGAACTCTCCCTATTATGAAACAGGAATAAAATTCAATTACATACCCAATGATAATTGGACGTTTGCCTTGCTTGGATTACAAGGCTGGCAAAATATTAAAGATCATAATTCCTCAAAGGCATTCGGCACACAAATCGTTTTTGTTCCAAATGAAAACGTGACTTTTAACTCGTCATCCTTCATCGGCAATGAAAGACCCGACAGTGCGAAACAAGTAAGATTCTTTCACAATTTTCATGTCACTTATCATATTTCATCAAAGCTGAAAACATTATTCATGCTAGATCTTGGCGCTGAAAGGAAGATTGACAAAGATGGCTACAATAAGTGGATGGGAACAGCATTACTTGTACAATATTCTTTTGCCAAAAAATTTGCCGCCGCTGCAAGAGCAGAATTTTACAGGGATAAAAATGGTGTTATCATTTCTAATTATCTGCCAGAACAATTTGAAACTACCGGACTGGCATTCAACCTGGATTTTCATCCAACAAAAAATTTTGTGATCAGGGCTGAAATTAGATCATTACAATCAGAGAATAAATTATTCACCAGGAATAGCACACCAGTACATAGCAATTTTTCTTTACTTACTTCCGCAGCTTTCTACTTCTAACAACTGTTGGCATTGATTACGATAAATAATTTCCGTTTGCCATAATTAACTATCTTGAACACATGAAATGAGCCATAACATTTTCGAGGTAGCATTTTAGAACACTGAAGAAAATTTTATGGGGAATAACATGTGGCTAAAAAGAAATAATAAATACACATGAAACCAACGAGCATCCGGAGTGTGATCCTTGCATCATCTGTAGGCACATTGATAGAATGGTATGATTTTTATATTTTCGGCATGTTGGCCACAATCATCTCCGACCAGTTTTTTCCAAAGGGAAATCCAACAGCTGCATTACTTAGTACATTGGCAATTTTTGCTGCCGGTTTTATCATCCGTCCATTTGGCGCATTGGTATTTGGAAGATTAGGAGATTTGATCGGCCGCAAGTACACGTTTTTACTTACCCTGGTTATCATGGGAGGCTCAACTTTTGCCATTGGCCTTGTTCCTTCCTATAATAGTATTGGCATTGCCGCTCCTCTTATCGTATTATTCTTACGTTTACTGCAAGGACTGGCATTAGGCGGCGAATACGGCGGTGCTGCTACATATGTTGCCGAACATGCACCGCCTGATAAAAGAGGCTACTATACTTCATGGATACAAACTACTGCAACACTCGGCTTATTCTTGTCGCTCGGAATTATTTTAATAACCCGTCACAGTCTTGATGCTGATCGGGCAAAATCAATTGCTGAATTCAGTGATTGGGGATGGCGTATCCCGTTCCTCGTTTCCATATTGCTTGTCGTAGTTTCTATTTACATAAGGTTAAAAATGAAAGAATCTCCTTTGTTTTCAAAACTAAAAAGCGAAGGAAAGACTTCTGTCAACCCGCTTAAAGAAAGTTTTGCACATAAAGGAAACTTGAAAATGGTATTGCTTGCCCTGTTTGGAGCCACCATGGGCCAGGGCGTTGTTTGGTATACAGGTCAATTCTATGCCCAATCGTTTATTGAAAACGTTTGTAAAATAGACTTTGAACAATCAAGAACAATTCTCATCTGGGCCATACTTTTTGGCACGCCGTTTTTTGTTGTGTTTGGAAGATGGAGTGATAAAGTGGGACGAAAATGGATCATGCTTACAGGAATGTTTTTAGCTATTGTTACCTACCGTCCCCTTTTTGATCAATTGTTTTCTATTTCCGATACCACTAACAAAAGAGAATTAATTGCCAGAAAAGAAATTAACACAAGGCTCATCCCGATAAGTAACACCGGAAATTCTTTGCGAACCGTCACCAGCATTCGTCACTATAATAAAGGAATACGGCTTGTAGAAGTAAAGACTGATACACTTTACGCAGTAGCAGGAAGAGTTACTCTCAAGCCAGAAATCCGGACATCGAAACTGTTGGATGACGAAAACTACCGTTGGATGATCATTATTGTTTTTGTGATGATCTTATACGTAACAATGGTATATGGTCCTATCGCAGCATTCCTGGTTGAGTTATTTCCAACAAAGATCCGTTACACATCTATGAGCTTGCCCTATCATATCGGCAATGGAGTATTCGGCGGGTTGACGCCTTTTATTGCAACATTATTAACAACAATATATACCGGTGACAAACTTGTCGGACTTTATTATCCTATCATAATTGCAGCCGTTTGTTTGGTGATCGGTGTTCTATATATTTCAAATAAAATTGATCCAAACGTAAATGATTAAGAAAATTTATGAATACAATTAAACGATATGCCGGTTTGCTTTGGATAATAATGGGACCACTTGCCATTTTTTATCTTATCAGAACGGCCGCAGCAGAAATTGCAGAAAAACCCGTGATAGATACAAAAATTCAGTGGATCGTTTTCGTGGCCATTTTTATTCCTATCGCCATCGGTCTGATGATCTTTGGATGGTATGCGTTAAAAGGCGAATACGATCACCTGCCTGAAAGTTCAGCAGAGGTCGAAGATTGATTCCTTTAATAAAATTTCTTAAGCGCTTATTTGATGGGATTTTTACAATTTTTATACGTTTGGATAACTCTTCTGTTGTCAGTTACAACTACCTTTGCACAGCAATGAAACAGGTCACGTTCATATTCCTGCTGCTATTCTCTTTCGTACAAGTTGTCCCAACTTTTATGAACTATTGTGACACAACATTAGCTTTCATTGCTGAAGAGAAAAATGGTGAAGAAAAAAACGAAAGTGCGGAAAATAAAGACCAAAAATACCTCTCCCATTTTCCAAATATCTCTGCAGAGTGTTCTTCTGATCTAAATACAGCTTTCCATTTGGCTGATAAAATATATACGTCTCCTTGCCTCGAAAAACTCACCCCTCCTCCTAATTTTTGTTGATAGTTTCTCAATTTGTTTATTCATGCACTGCATCAATTTCCTTAAGTAGACAATCAATAGCAAATCCGTCATCAATTGTAAAATTGGTGGCATGGGTCTTGAATCTGAAAACCCCGAAAACAAATATTTGGAACCCTGATCAGCCCGTTCTGATCTACAGGTATATTAGTTAACAAATAAAAAATTAAACCATGAAATGTCCCAATTGTGAAGAAACACTGATAATGACTGAGCGACAGGGAGTCGAAATTGATTATTGTCCAAAATGCCGTGGGGTTTGGCTAGACAAGGGAGAGCTGGATAAGATCATTGAAAAATCACAGGGTGAAATGCGCCAACAAAACCAGGATCGATTTGATGATGACGACGATGATAATTTTGGAAGAAGAAATCCGGGGCAGCGAAGAAAAGGCGGATTTTTAGGTAACCTGTTTGACTTCGACTAGGTAAACTAATTCCCTCGCTATTCAACGAACCTGCCACAGGCAGGTTTGTTGAATGCTAAAATAAACTATCATATAATCAAAACGCTATAATGGACTATCAGATCATCATCTCTTTGCTTACGCTGATTGCGCTGGAGGTAGTACTGGGTATTGACAATATTATTTTCATTTCAATTTTATCAGGCAAATTGCCTAAGGACCAGCAAAAAAAAGCAAGAACATGGGGAATATTGCTTGCAATGATACTACGACTCGGCTTGCTGGCTGCTATTTCCGTGATCATGAAATTGGATAAAGAGATTTTCTCAATGCTGGACGTCAGCATTAGCGGGAAAGATTTGATATTGATACTCGGCGGCTTGTTCCTGATCTATAAAAGCACAAAAGAAATCTATCATAAAATGGAAGGTGAACATGAAGACCAGGAACATAAGATCAGTAAAGCGACTTTTGCAAATATCATCGGTCAAATATTATTGCTTGACCTGGTTTTTTCAGTTGACTCCATCATTACGGCTGTGGGATTGGTTAGTGAAATATGGGTGATGTATACAGCTGTTGTTGTTTCAGTGATCGTAATGCTGATCGCTGCCGGCCCCATCAGTAATTTTGTAAACAAACATCCTGCGTTTAAAGTTTTAGCATTAAGCTTCCTGTTGCTGATCGGGTTTACATTGCTGATAGAAGGATTTGATGTGCATGTACCAAAAGGCTATGTATACTTTGCCATGGTCTTTGCGTTCCTGGTAGACGTCATTCAAATGAAAGTAGCTGGCAAAAAATCTCATCCGGTAAAACTAAATGAGCATTACGCGGAAGATCTAAAAACTAAAGAATAAAAATAGTAACAGGCGGCTCTTACGAAGACCGAAAAGCTACAGGATGATAAAGTTTTTTATGCGGTCCCATGTAGATACGCAGAAAAATGCGGATCGCCGCCAACTCAACAAATATTAAACAGAGGGCCAGCAGGGTTATCAGCACAGCCTGCCCACTTTCTATATAAGTAAAGAATACATCTATTCCGATAAAGGCTGCTGTAATTGGGAAGCCTAATAAACCAATCGCTGCCAATAAGAATAAGACGGCTGTCACTTTATTTTCATACACATAACCATGATGTTTATCCAGCATTATATCATCATCCACAGCTCTTGTTTTGTACAGACAGTAAAGACCAAGTAAAAATGAAACAGTTATGCCGCTAGCGTAAAAAATCACTTCACCTTGATGAACATCACTTGCATTGATCAACGCCCCGGAAAAAATAAATGTTTGTGCCAGGAATATATAGAACCATGCGTTAAGCGCCGGACCCCGGGATGAAAAAGCAAAAAGCAATAAAAGCAATGCGATACTTAACAAACAAACTGCCAGCACATAACTATTCTCATTAAAAAAGTCGAGGCTGCTATGAGAGAAAAAAACGGAGGTTAATCCAAGTATTAAAAAAAGAACTGTAGCAAGTGCGGATCCCAAAGCCTTTAATTGCCTACCGATCCATTTAAATGGACTCCATACATACTTGAACATAAATGTATCGAGGTTCCATTCTTTAACCGCAAGAATATATATTGCCGCTTTTAGTTTACCCACCACTTTATTTTGTGGGGGATGATAATGGAAATACTGGTGATGCACCAAATAATTCAAAACAGAGGGCGACACGAGTAACTGGTAGGTTCTTAAAAACGCATTCCCGGCAAAGTGAATGAGTACCAGCCAATGGAAACCTAACGCTATTTCTATAAACATAATACCTATCTGTGCAGCGGATGAATAAGCGATCTGTGTTTTTACATTGGGCTGAACACGGGCAATCAAGGTGGCAAAGATGCCCGTCAATGCGCCAATAACAATAATTACAATTTTAGCCCAAAGCATATCCTGCCAGAAAGCATGTGTACGCAGCAATAAGAACACACCGATATGTACACTCAATGATCCGTAGAAAATTGCTGACGATGAAGTAGGGCCTTCCATGGCTCTTGGTAGCCAGGTTGTAAATGGAAATTGCGCTGATTTTACGGTAGATGCAAGGATAAACATACAGACTATAAAAACAGCCATGCCCGTATGGTGGGTGAGTGCAGCGAGATCTCTTGCCTCTCCTAGTTGTGTGTAAGTAATATTCTGGTGCGTAAGATGATGCATCATCCACATGGCGAGTATCAACGCAACATCACTGATACGATAATTTGAAATCGTCTTGAATGCATTCTTTACAGGTAAGTACCTACCGCGATAGAAAGCGATCAATAAAAATGAACAAAGACCCTTGACCTCCCAACCAATAAACAACGTTTCAAAATTGCCGGAGAAAATGATGAAGTTATAACCGACAGCAAATAACAGGATGATATTAAAGAAACGTTTAAAGCCTTCATCACGATGCATATAATATTTACTGAATGTCGCTACAAGAAAGAAGAGCAATGAACCAACAATACTGAAAACAGCCGTTACTTCATCGTAATAGAATTGTATAGCAAAAACAAAATGCTCCGTTTGATAAAGCGTTGCAAGCTTATAACTGAGGGGCTTAAGACCATTAATTAACCAACCCGCAACAAAAACAACAGAAACGATAATGTAAAATACTTTGGCAAATTGTACAATGCCAGAAATCATCCTTTCACTTTTGTTTTTCAAAAGCGTTGTGATGAGAAAAGCGATCAGCGGAACGATGATAAATAAGCTGAGCGACTGACTTAATATGTTTTCCAGTTGGTCCATTTTTTTCTTTTTTCTTCTTTACAGGTTGGGTTTAATCTAACAAATACACTGGTAAATTTTCTTCAGTTGCATGCACAATGTGATTAGTTTCCATTTCTCTCGCTCCTTCAATAAACTCTTCCATATTATGAATGGTGCCTATTTCTTTTGCATTAGTGATCGGCTGATATCTCTCAAACGCTCCATTCCTGAAATAATAAAATTGTTTTTCCTCAGGATGTAACGCAACGATATGCACCCATTCATTTTTATACCATTCAAAAACTTCAGGAGAAGACTGAACGGCTTTTAAAACGATCTCAGGTTTGTGTTCAACGATCACCAGCAGTCGAACAGGATCATGTACTTCGATCATTTGCCATGGTAAGCCGGGCCGAAGATCCCCATCACTGCTATTGGCAACACCAAAAAGTCCCATCACATTATGGGGCAATTTTGTACCGGCTCCCATTTTTATATTATCAACCCTCGAGAAATAATATTCAAGATTGATACCGCCGCAAACCAAACCGATCGGCCGCATCACTGCAGTAAGAATATCACCATTGGGGTCAGTTGAAAAATCATAGCTGTTTAAAAACGCCCGCCGATCAAGGAACAATCCTTTTGTTGTTTGCCTGCGACCAATGACAGCCAGTGTATTTGTACCATGACCGAGCTCGGGCCTTGGCTCAAACAAGGAGACTGAACGATCATGGATCGCTTTGCGAACCTGCTCTAATCGCTGTTTAGTATTAATAGACGCAAAACGACGGCTGCGTTCTTTTGCATTTAAATTTAAAGCGGTTTCAAAATTTTGTTTGTTAAGCAAGTGTTGCTGATAATTGACACTACTTAATTTTTCTTCATCATAGTAACCAATAACATCCGCAGCCGTGTCATGCATACTGCCTACAAAATGCGTAGTGGCAGGAATATAAATTCCTTTTGCTGCGAGTATTTCTCTGATTTTCTTATGATTTAAAATATAAGCTTGCACTCTAGCATTGGTAGCACCCGGCCTTCCGCTGCAGGCACCACAATCATGTGCACCATGATGCGGATTATTGGCGCTGCTGCTGCCGTGTGCAACAATATAAACGATCGGAGCAAAATTTTTCACCAGGCCTATACCACGCAAAAAGTTTTCGGCTCTTGTTACCATTTCATCAATCGTGTAACCGATCTGCAACCCATTTTCAACATCATCGGGGCTTTTGTTTTCAATTGTTAAACCGGACTGCCTGTCCATGTGACCATAGGCATTTGAAATTGCGGGGCTCATTTTCGGGCTGAACATCATCTGCATTTTTTTACCTAATGCCCAAAAGCCATACGTTAGACTCAATACAAAGCCGGTAAAAAATCCATGAGTGAGTTTTGTATAGATCGGTTCACTTTTTCTTGGTTCCTTAGCATCAAATTCTTTGATCAGATATTTTGGTGTAACCGGCGCAGGGCAAAGCTTATCATAAAACTTGCTGCCTTGTTGCTGAAAATAAAATTCCACGCCAAAAAAACCGGGAGCTCCAAATGTTTCGCATTCTTTATCCACCGCTTCAATGTGTCGACGAATTGAATCTTCGCGTTCATCGATACAGAAGATCGCCTGGAAGCTCCCGGATCTCCCACCCCCAAGACGGGAGATTTTGGATGTACCTGTACCAGGTTCTGGCTGTATTTCGCCATTATTTAAAATATGATGATTTGAAAGTTTTGCAGAAGCTAACAATATCCCTTTCAAAACTGAATCGTAGTAACTCCATTCAAAAGCATCCTGCCAAAGCTCTATTACTTCTGCAAATTCAGTTTTAGGAAGATCGGCTAACAGGTCAAGTGGTGGAACGGGGACCTGATGAGTAAGTGGTTCCCAGTTGCTGCCAAAGCGATCATTCAATGCATCGAGTTCCATCAACAGTTCAAACTCGATCAACTCTTTCAATGTTATTATTTTTCTATCGAGCAATGTTTGCGGATTATCCTCTACTGCAGAAACAAAACCGCTCCAGCCATGATGAGCAAATTGCTGGTCAAATAAATATTGGTCGAAGTATTCTTCTTTTCCAACGATCGTTTTTAATAATTCAGTTATAGAATATTTACCCGATAAGAATTTTCGTTTGACTGCTTTTGTTTTAAAGAAACTGGCGAAGCCATTTCGCTCCAGCTCTTTTATACTTTCGATGAATGATTTGTTAGCAACCGGAAAATCCTCAACTGCAATACCCTGATCTAGAAAAACACAAAGAATCCGAAATAGCAATGGATGAACGCTATTGTCAAGATCAAAATAATAAACTTCTTTCCAATACTTTCGAAGTTGCCCGATCCTTGGATGATTTATTGGATCATAGTCCTTGCTAATGAGTCGCTGTTTCCATTCTCCCACTACTTCCTTTCCCTTTTTATTGGCGATCACCATTTCCAGCACATCTTTCCTGATGCGACCGGTTTTGAGCAACTCCCTGTATTCGGATAATTCAAGATGCACCTGGAATCCAAAAATTTTTGATGCTTTAAAAATTGCATCATAAAATTTCATGTGCTGAAATGCATGCAGCGAGTTATGATGGATAAAATCCTTCAGGGCCTGCTGTGACGGCAAGAAATGCTTCAACTCATGGACGGCATGTGATTCATCAAAATGATGGGCCTTCACCTGCCGGTCATGTTGTAGTGACGGATTTATTTGTTTTATTACTGTACTCATTATTAACTGGTTGAAGTGTTAACTCTTTCTCAGAATGAACGTGGGTTGCATCCTGCATTTTATAAGCTGGCTTAAAGTTTCGCAGCGTTACAGAAATATGTTTATCCTTTGATCCAAAATGTACAAAATCGCGTATTAGCTGCAGTACATCATAATCAATATACACTGTGTTTGCTGCATCGATTATTACTTTACTGTTTTTTGGCAGATGCGCCAGCGTTTGCTTGATAGCTGCTTTATTCAAAAATGACACTTCCTGTGCCAGGTCAATATGAATAGTTTCCCCTTCCTGGTGTTCTTCCTTTTTAAAGAAATAAGCCATTTTCATATTTCCTTTCAGAATAAAAAGTACGTTTACCAACAAACCAATTCCAACTCCTTTCAACAGGTCAGTTGCTACCACAGCCACAACCGTAACAACAAATGGTATGAACTGGTATTTGCCAGCTTTCCACATATGTTTAAAAACTTTTGGACTTGCCAGTTTCAAACCGATCATAATAAGTATGGCAGCGAGACAAGCCATTGGCATTTTATTCAATAAACCGGGAATCGCGATAACTGCCACAAGCAACAAAGCACCATGGATCATTGTGGAAAGTTTCGTTTTAGCACCTGCATTTACATTGGCTGTGGTCCTGACTATTACTGATGTCATAGGCAAACCGCCTAGAAAACCGGAACAGATATTGCCAATACCCTGAGCTCTTAATTCGGTATTAGCACTTGAGAATCTCTTCATTGGATCCATCTTATCTCCGGCTTCAAGACACAATAACGTTTCAATACTTGCAACAGCAGCAATAGTTACTGCCGTTATCCATACTTCCGGGCTCATGATTGCTCCAAAATCCGGAAAACTAAACTGGCTGAAAAATTCGCTGGCGGATGAAGCAGTTGGCAGCCGAACAAGATGCTCACCGGAGATCGTTAAAGCTGGACTAGTCACCTTAAAAATTTCGTTGATAATAATGCCAACGATAACCACCATTAAAGCCCCGGGCAGCACTTTTATTTTTTTCAAAAAAGAAAATTTATTGAATGCCACAAGAATAATGATGGAAACAACTGTAACAATAATGGCACCTGTATGTGCGTAATTGAATGAATTAATGATCTCACCGAAAAAACCCTTATCGGCGTTGTCCATCAATTCATAGGAAAAGAAATCACCTTCATGCTCTTTGTCGTAACCAATAGCATGTGGCAATTCTTTTTTTATAATAATTATACCGATCGCCGTCAGCATACCTTCAATAACTGCAGACGGAAAATAACTGGAGATCGATCCGGCCTTTACTATTCCCAAAATAAGCTGTATGACACCTGCCAGCACTACAGCAACGAGGAATTTTTCAAATCCAAGACTGGCTATTGCGGCAAAGACAATCGCAATAAGCCCTGCTGCGGGACCCGATACACTAACATGAGAACTGCTCAAGTATCCCACAACCAAACCGCCGATAATACCTGTAATAATGCCTGCAAATGGCGGCGCTCCATTGGCCACTGCTATGCCAAGGCAAAGCGGTAGCGCAACAAGAAAAACAACGATACCCGATAAAAAATCGGTCTTGAGATATTTTGTACTAAGTTTCATGCTCACTATGATTAATTTGTTATAAAATTGGTTTTATACATTTATGTATTAGCCAATTGCTTTGGTGTCTTTTTCTTTTTTGTAAGGTTTTTGAAAAAATCAACCTGGCCATTCTCGATATTGTAAACACCTCCCACAATACCTATTTCTCCTTTGGCAAACATTTCTTTGACTATAGTGCTGCGTGTAAGTATTTCTTCAAGACTATTCTCAACATTTGCATAAGCTACATTGTCATTGAACAAATGATCCTGTTCATCTTTAAGCAACGCTTTACTAATGGAAGGTTGAATGCGTTTCAGCAAGTCAGTAATATGTCCATCTGTAACCCCGGCTTTTGCGCTATTGATAGCGCCACATTCAGTGTGTCCCAACACCATTAGAACTTTTGAGCCCACATATTTTATTGCATATTCAATGCTTGCAAGAATATCATTGTTTACAATATTGCCGGCTACCCTTATACTGAAGAGATCTCCAAGTCCCTGGTCAAAAATTAATTCAACCGAAGTGCGGGAATCCATACAACTTAATATTACTGCAAATGGATATTGTCCTTCTCTTGTCTCATTGATCATTTCAAGGTGGTCACGGTCCGATTTAAGATTACTAATAAATCGCTTGTTACCTTCCACCAATATTTCATATCCCTGATAAGGCGTCAGATTTTGTAGAAAATCCTTTGAATGTTTTCTCATCGTTTAAATATTTTAATTAAATGCTATCAGAAATGATAACACATTGCTGTAATTGAATTGAGGCTTACCAGGTAAGCCCTACCGATAAATAAAATTTGAATTATGCGACGTTGGGAGGGGGAACCTGTACTTCGCCGTGGAATGCGGTGTAAATTCCTGCGTTTTCGCCTTTTTGATATTGAGATGCTACTGAAAACAAATATTCAGATCTGTGGCTGTCATGCAAATATTCTTCTGAAAAAGAATTGAGGGTTTTTGGAGCTTTTTCCTCAGTGGAGTTGCTAAACGGATTAGCTTCTTCTTCAGCTCCGGGCAGTGGCATATCAATAGGTGCCTCACAATTTTGCTTTGCAATTTCTTGCTGGTTCTTGAATACGAAAGGAGCACTGATAGTTAGCCATAACAATGCTATGATCATCAAAGCAGCTGAGACACGATGTAATAAATTGTATGGTTTTGATATTTTCTCCATTAAAAGCAGTGCAAAATAGTGCATAAGCGTTTTCTATCCAAACCCTTCATATAGAAATAATGTCATTTTATCTACAAAAAACTTACAACTGTTCTAGAACAAGTCTGCAATAGTTTTGTTTGGTGTCGAATGAAATTCTTGGAATTTAATAATCGATGTAGCTATTTTTGAAATATGAAGACATATGAGCAACTACTAATTGAGAATAAATCCTGGGCAGCTGAAATGCTTCGGATTGACCCTGAGTTTTTTAGAAAACTCTCCCAACTACAGACCCCCGAGTATTTATGGATTGGGTGCAGTGATAGCCGTGTGCCAGCGAATCAAATTACAGGAACAAACCCCGGAGAGATCTTTGTTCATCGCAACGTAGCAAATCTTGTCATCAATACGGATGTAAATGTCTTAAGCGTATTGGATTATGCAGTAAATCATTTGAAAGTGAAACACGTTATAGTTTGCGGTCATTATGGATGTGGCGGTATTAAGGCTGCTATTACGAATCATGATTTTAAACCTGTGTTGAATATGTGGCTAAGAGGTATCAAGGATGTATACCGTATTCATCGATCGGAACTTGACCTGATATTTAATGAAGAAAAAAAAACTGACAGGCTTGTAGAATTAAATGTAATGGAACAGGTTTTTAACCTGGCTAAAACATCTATCATACAAAGAGCCTGGAAAAATGAACAACGTCCGGACCTGCATGGTTGGGTATATGGATTAAAAGATGGGATCATAAAGCCGGTTTATGAAATGAAGGCTGGAACTCATATTGATGAGTTATATGAATATGACGATCTATAAATTCAATAAATAATATTGCAATAAAAACACTCCTGCTCCTGCGAGATAGCCGATAAAAGCCAGCCATGCAATTTTTTTAAGATACCATCCGAATTGGATTCGCTCCATTCCCATCGCTGCAACACCGGCCGCTGAACCAATGATCAAAATACTTCCTCCAGTGCCTGAACAATAAGCAAGAAATTCCCAGAAGAAATGATCAGTCGGGTATTTTTCCAAACTATACATGCCCTGGGCCGCTGCCACTAACGGTACATTATCAACTATTGCAGAAAGAAAACCAATGATGATAGTTATGATGCTGATGTCTCCGATTGTTTTATCAAGATAGGCCGACACCGAAGCAAGGATACCTGTTGATTGCAATGCAGAGACTGCCAGTAATATTCCAAGAAAGAATAAAATGCTTGGAGTATCGATCTTTCTCAATGCATGATTAACAGAAAGTAATCCTTTTTCCCGTTCATCCTTCCCACTATGCACCATTTCAGTAAGAACCCACATGGTACCAAGGCCGAATACAATACCCATATAGGGCGGTAAATGTGTAATAGTTTTAAAAACCGGTACAAATAACAAACAGGTAACACCAATAAAGAAAACAGCTCTGCGTTCGGTAACCGTTGAAAATAATTTCTCCTTTTTTTCCGGCATGGGGTCCAGGGAACCTTTCATTTGTATGCTGATAAACAAAGCAGGAATAAAAAAGCAAACCAGCGAAGGCAGGAATGTCTTAATTATGATATTGGCGGTTGTAATTTGATTGCCTATCCATAACATCGTAGTGGTTACATCGCCGATTGGGCTCCATGCCCCACCGGCATTGGCCGATATTACGATCAGACCGGCAAACATTAACCTGTCCTTATGCGCAGGAACAAATTTTCGAAGCAATGAGACCATCACAATGGTAGTGGTAAGATTATCAAGTACGGCCGAAAGAAAGAAGGCAAGTATTCCAACGATCCAAACCAGTTTGCTTTTGCTTGTTGTATGTATACGCTCCGTGATAATTTCAAAACCATCGTGAGCATCGATAAGCTCGACGATCACCATAGCACCAAGTAAAAAGAAAAGTATCCCGGCAATTTCCGAAAGGTGGTGTGCCAGGTTCTCTGAAACCAGTTCGTTGTCGCTCCCTGATAAAGCATAGATCGTCCAGCAAATAACACCAGTTAGTAATGCAGAAGCAGCTTTGTTTACTTTTAATGAATGCTCAAACGCAATTGCCAGGTAACCGACTATAAAGATTATGGCAATAATAGCAGTCATATAAATCTAAAAATAAGGATTAGCTTTAAGAAAATAAATTCGTTTCATGAAGTACATACCAATTTTACTTGCAATAGCATTTTTCTTAAACTGTAACCCAGCTACTGATCATGGTAAGGATTCTGAAGAACTAAGCAAAAGTTATCCCTGGGCTTTATTGCCATTTACAAAAGCAGATGAAGTAAATCCAATTCTGCTTGCAGATACGAACTCAATATTCTATTGCCCGGTAAGAAAATCAAATGTACAATGGGAAGAAAAAGATGTTTTTAATCCTGCTGCTGTAGTTCGACACGACACCGTGTTTTTATTATACAGAGCTGAAGACAGTATTGGAAAATTTGCAGGTACTTCGAGAATTGGATTGGCATGGAGCACCGATGGTTTGCATTTT
>CBFGXP010000062.1:0-18545 GCA_965652775.1 uncultured bacterium | reverse complement strand
TTGGGAATTCCTGTTGCATTACGCATCAATCTTAGTTGCATCGTCATCCATTTATCCAATACATCGGATGAATAGCCTGTTGGTTTGCCTCTTTGCGCTATTGCCGTACTTTCTTCCTGAGGAATCGGCATAACACCTTTTTGGCAAGAAATTAAAACAATTGTTGTTACGATGGATGTGAAAAAGAGACAGACTATAGAACGCCTGTTCATCTTAAGAGATGTTGTTGTCATGTTAATAGGTTTAATGGTTAATGGAAATGATTAATTGATCCTGGTAAAACGATATACTGTTTTGTATTTTACGTCTGCAGTTTCAGTCAATGATGCAGGTGGTGTAAGCGGAGCTTTTCCGCCTTTTGTTGCTATACGTTGGATGTAATCAACGTCTGCAAAAATCCCTGTTGGTGTTGTTCCAACTTTGGGCATCAATAACAACCAGTCGATACTTTCGGCATCAGGACTTGGTGCTGTTCTGGCTGGAGTAAATTGCTGCGCAAAAATCAAATCCGCTGGTGAGACTTCCCAGAAAGGACCAGCACCATGCGTACCAACTTTTGCATTTGTAATATCATACAGGTCTGCCTGCGGTGCTACAAATGCCCATTCATATGCAACAGGATCACTACCTGCTTTTATCCTGGCCTTATACTTCTGTACTCCTACAGCATAGTAGGTAGCAACCCTTGTATTTCCATTGGGTAAATTTTGCGGAACGGCAACTGCAGCAGGAATTTCCAAATTTTCACTTGCCGAAATATGGGCAGCCGGCGAATTGCCATTTGCTTCAAGGGCTGAAGTGGAATTTACTGAACTTGTTTGCGCTTCATCGGAGTTCGTAAGAATGCTGTCCTTCTTACAAGCGAGAAGTGTCGTTGAGAGCGTAGCGGCGATCAACCAAATTTTTTTGAAGTAATTTTTCTTTTGATGCATCGTAATAAGTTTTAACGGTTATAAATAATGCGCAAATCTGCACTTAAATAAAGCCGGATAAAATATCACTTTAGCAGAAATCAACTTTGGTTGAGTACAACGGTTGATATCTTTAGTTACTAATGGTAAAAAGGATCGCCCGGAGGAATCGGCCGATGTTATATTTTATTTAATACCCATGCATGAATATGAATCGCTGTTGAAAGACGCCGTATTTGGTCGGATCATAATTTCATATTGGTGAAGGTACTCCATGTAATATTTGTGGAGAAGGTGGCTCCCTCATTCTTTTCAATGGACATGAAGTGGAGGTAGCAAGAAGAAAAAAAGAGCTGCTTATTGCAAAAATGAAAGAGTAGTACAAATTCTGAATTCAAATACTTATCTCTCCCTGCATATAAAATACACACTGGCCCGACATGGTCACCCTATCGCCCCACCATTTGCATTCAAGCTCACCACCACGAGGTGAAATTTGCCTGGCAAACATTTTCTTTTTATTCAGCTTCTCTGCCCAAAATGGGATCAGTTGTGAATGTGCAGAACCGGTTACGGGATCCTCATCGATGCCAGCTGAGGGTGCAAAAAATCTTGAAACAAAATCGACCTCATCTTTTCCCGGTGCCGTGATGATCACTTTGTAGCCGGTGTCTTTTAATAATGAAAAGTTGGGAGAACATTTTTTTACTTCCTCTTCATTTTGTAATTCAACCAGGACATCACGATTTTTATAAACTCCAACAACATCTGAAAGATTCAATGCATTTAATAATTCGTCAGGATAATCATCAAATCGTTCTGGCTTCCATGAAGGAAAGTCCATATGTAATACATCACCACGCTTTTCAACTGAAAGCTTTCCGCTTTGACAATTGAAATTAATTTGTTCTTTCTCAAAACCCAGTTTATTGAAAATGATCCACGCAGTACCTAAAGTAGCGTGGCCACAAAGATTAATTTCTATTCCCGGAGTGAACCAGCGAAGCTCGAAATCAATTCCGGACCGTGAGGATGGAATGAAAAAAGCTGTTTCGCTTAAGTTGTTTTCCATCGCAATCCTTTGCATTAAATCTGTATCTAACCATTTTTCTAATGGTATCACAGCTGCGGGGTTGCCTTGAAATAATTTATTGGTGAATGCGTCAAGCTGGTAAATAGTGAATTGCATAGATATATAGTGGCTTAATGATTTATTCCTTCATCATCTTTTTGACCAGGGCTTCAATCTCCTCGGCATTTGGCTTACTGAAATAATCGCCATCACTTCCGTAAGAAGGCCGGTGTTCTTTACCAGTCAAGGTTCTTGGAGCTACATCAAGATAACGATAACCGCCCTGTTCTTCCATGACTTTATTAAACATAAACGCTGCAGCGCCACCAGGCACATCTTCATCCACAAATAAAATCCTGTTCGTTTTCTTTAGTGACTCAATAATTTTATGACCGATATCGAAAGGTAATAAGGTCTGCACATCTATTATTTCACAACTAATACCCTGTACTTCTAATACATCAGCAGCTTCCTGTATTATTCGTAAAGTAGAGCCATATGAAACTATCGTTATATCACTTCCCTCTCTTATTGTTTCAGGCAACCCCAGTGGAACGGTGAAATCAAGAAGATTTGAAATTAATTTCTCTTTTAAGCGGTATCCATTCAGGCATTCAATAATAATACCCGGGTCATTGCTTTTTAATAACGTGTTATACATCCCGACGGCCTGCGTCATGTTTCTTGGTACACATACATACATTCCTCTTAAAGAATTTATCACCATTCCCATTGGGGACCCGCTGTGCCAGATACCTTCCAATCGATGACCCCGGGTTCTTACGATCAATGGACAACTTTGTTTTCCCTTTGTTCTGAAATGTAACGTTGCCGCATCATCACTTAACGGTTCCAGACCATATAATAAATAATCGAGGTATTGAATTTCTGCAATGGGTCTTAAGCCCCGCATAGCAATGCCAATCCCCTGTCCCATGATGGTAAGTTCACGAATACCACTATCAAAAATCCTTGCTTCGCCATATTTTGCCTGTAATCCACTGAAGCCCTGGTTCACATCACCGATCTTACCAACATCTTCACCAAAAGCAACCACATAGGGATTGCTGGCAAACAATGCATCAAAATATTTATTCAATATCTCAAAGCCATTTATTAATGGTGCATCATTTGCGATCACTGCTTTTGTTCCCGTAATTTTTAACGCACTTTTTTCACCAATATTATATAGATGAGAATTGTATAGCAGTTCGTTTTCTTTCAGCAGATCATTGTAATAATCTTTTGTCCAAAACGCCGCATCATTATCTCCGGCAGCATTCAAGATTGCATATAATGATTTCATCACATCCCGGCGCATCGGTTCACGATTGGCCGAAAGCTCCCTGGAAATTTGTTGTATTGTTTGACCCTTATTCGGAATGTTCGTGGCCAATGACGTTGCCAGCTCAACGATCTTTTGTACCTGTTCTTTAATTGGCGCCTGGTATTTTTCGAATGCTTTTGTTCTTTCGTCCTTCACCTGGTTCTTGGCTTTTGATTCCAGGCGACTTAATTCTTCATCAGTTGATAAAGAAGAGTCAATGATCCATTCACGCATCTTTTTCATGCAATCAAATTCTCTTTCCCATTCAAGGCGTTCAGGCGTTTTGTACCTTTCATGGCTTCCGGACGTTGAGTGGCCTTGTGGTTGGGTCACTTCTTCAACATGAAATAATGCAGGTGTATGGGTTTCTCTGGCCAGTCGAACACCTTCTTCAAATGCTTCGCACATCCCCGCATAATCCCAACCTCTCACTTTATAAATATGAAATCCATTTGAATCATCTTTTTTCTGAAAGCCACTCAATGCTTCAGAAATTGATCCCTTTGTCGTTTGCAGTTTTTTCGGTACAGAAATTCCATAACCGTCATCCCAAACAAATACTGCCATTGGCACTTGCATCACTCCTGCCGCATTCACTGTTTCCCAAAAATGGCCTTCTGATGTTGCAGCATCACCAATAGTAACAAAGCAAACTTCATTGCCATTATCAGAAAGATGATTGAATTGTCTTAACTCCTTAATACTGCGAAAACATTTTGATGCCAGAGCAACTCCAAGACCTCTTGGCATTTGCCCGGCCGTGGGTGCCAGGTCGGCAATCGTATTTTTCCGATTTACGAGGTCAAGCCAGTTACCCTTTTCATCAGTTAGCGCAGTACAGAAATGAGAAACCATTTGCCTGCCGGCACTGTTTGGATCATTATTCTCATCCGGGTCTGCATATAATTGTGAAAAAAACTGTTCAACAGACGCCTGGCCGATAGCGAATTGAAAAGTCTGATCGCGATAATAACCGCTACGGAAATCTCCTTCTTTGAAAAACTTTGCCATCGCAACTTGTGCTACTTCCTTGCCATCACCGAAAATTCCAAATTTTGCCTTCCCGGTCAGCACTTCTTTACGACCCAATAAACTGGCCTCCCTGCTTATACAGGCAATATAAAAGTCATTTAATACCTCATTGCGGAAACTTTCAAAAGAAAGTTTATCAGCGGCAAGCATGGAGGGATGAGGGGTATCCATGCGACAAAGATATAGGAAAGGGTATCTGCTTTTTGGGGTGTTAAAAAATACCGAATTTCTGTGCTTTTAGTCTATGGTTTCTGGGGATGATGTCTTAAATTTGAAGTCTGAATCACTCAAAATGAAAAAACTTTTTACTCTTTGCTTTGCAATCACTAGCGCATTTGTATTAAATGCACAGACATCTGTAAATTCACAGGTCTCTGCAACTCCTGACGTTCTTTCAATGAAAGAAACAGCTTTTGATTTTGGGACAATACCACAAGGCAAACCTGTATATCATTTTTTTGAAGTAACTAACACAGGCAAAACGCCAATGGTGATTTCAAATGTACAAACCACCTGCGGTTGTACAACACCGGAATGGAGTAAAGAACCGGTTGCCCCCGGCGCAACTACCAAGATCAGGGTTGGATACAATGCAGCCAGCGAGGGTCATTTTGAAAAATTTATTACAATAATGTACAACCAAAACCTTTCAAAACAAATCAAGATACATGGGACCGTTTGGAAGGCTCCAGCTGGTTCTGCGCCCGAAAATTCATCTATTGGCCTATTAAAACAAAAAAATAATTAAGATCATGAAGAAGTTACTATTATTTGTTGCCGCTGCATTTACAATATCGTCAGCTCTTACGGCACAAACACAAACCAAAGTAGAGGATGCCGTAAAATTTAATGAACTGAAACATGATTTCGGAAAAATTAAGCAGGGCGTACCAACGACGTTCGATTTCGAATTTAAAAATGTTACGGACAAACCGGTAGTGATAGAAAACGCATCAGCTTCCTGCGGATGTACCACCCCCAAATGGCCACAAGCGCCTGTGATGGCCGGTAAAAAAGAGAAAATTAATGTTGGCTACAATGCCGCGGGTGCCGGCGCATTTTCAAAAACCATTACCGTAAAAGTTGCTGGTGTAGATACTCCCGTAACATTGACAATTACAGGGGAAGTCTTGACCGCCGAAGCGTATGACGCGTATGTTAAAGAAAACGGATCCAAACAAAAATCAAAAGGCAAATCTGGAAAGTAGCCTTTTATTCAATACAAAATTTTATGGTCCCCGTCTAAAGACGGGGATTTTTTTTGAACAAGGTTGAACTTAATTAATGATAATTACCTTTGAGTCATGCTAAAAATCTCAGATCGTGGTCAGCAAATGCCAGCCTCACCGATACGAAAACTTGTTCCTTACGCTGAAGCAGCAAAGAAAAAAGGAATCAAGGTTTATCATTTGAATATTGGTCAGCCGGATATTGAAACACCTCCTGCAATATTGGATGCTGTTCGCAATGCTGATATCAAAGTGCTTGAATATAGTCATAGTGCCGGTAATGAAAGTTATCGTCGTAAGCTGGTGCAGTATTATAAAAAAGTGGGTATAGATGTTACACATGAGCAGATCATTATTACCACGGGCGGCAGCGAAGCTATCATGTTTGGCTTTTTCTGTTGTCTGAATGCAGGAGATGAAGTAATAATACCTGAACCATTTTATGCAAACTATAATGGCTTTGCATGTGCCGCCGGTGTGACCGTGGTTCCCATTACTTCAAGAATAGAAACAGGTTTTGCCCTTCCACCGATTGAAGATTTTGAAAAAGTAATTTCTGCTAAAACGAAGGCTGTTATAATATGCAGTCCAAATAACCCGACAGGGTATTTATACAGCCGAAGGGAAATGGAAGCGTTAAAAGAAATTTGCATCAAACATGATCTGTACCTTTTCAGCGATGAAGCTTATCGGGAATTTTGCTATGATGGAGAATATGTAAGCGCCATGCACCTGTCAGGTTTGGATAAACATGTAGTGCTGATGGATACTATTTCAAAAAGATATAGTGCATGTGGAGCAAGACTGGGCGCATTTGTTACAAAAAATAAGGATGTTTATAATACAGCAATGAAATTTGCGCAGGCCCGACTTTCACCGCCAGGGCTGGCACAAATAATGGGCGAAGCCGCCGTCGATCTTCCCGATTCTTATTTTGATGCCCCAAAAGCCGAATATCTTTCAAGAAGAAACCTGTTGGTAAGCAGGTTAAACAAAATGCCGGGTGTATTTTGTCCAAATCCTGGTGGTGCATTTTATGCTATTGCAAAACTTCCCATTGATGATTCAGATAAATTCTGCCAATGGTTATTAGAAAGTTTTTCTTATAAAGATCAAACGGTAATGCTGGCCCCGGCAACAGGATTTTATGGAACAGAAGGACTCGGCAAAAATGAAGTACGATTAGCCTATGTATTGAATCTTGAAGCGATCAATGCGGCAATGGATTGTTTGGAAAAAGCATTGGAAGCATACCCGGGAAAAGTAGTGGTAAAGAAACTAAGTACAGCAGAAGTAAAATAATTTGTGATAATTACTATTGAACAAATATTTTCAACACAACATCTTCCTGGTCTTTTCTGCTTATTCGTAATAAATGCAACCCTTTGCTTAATCGCCCTGCGGGCAACTGGTTCACGACATCGTTCAATTTCATTTCAAAGAGCTTTTGTCCCTGCATGTTGATGGCCTGCAATGTAGCCTGCTCAAGCTGGTTATTGGAAAGAATAGTAATCGGCTGATATTGTGAAACAGGATTTGGATAAACAATGAATTCAGTATCCTTAAAATAATAAACTGTTTCAATAGAAGAATAAATCACCTTTCCTCCTGTCAGTTCAAGTTTTATTCGGTAAACATTTGATCCTTTCTTTAATGATGCATCTATAAAATTAAAGAGCAAAGAAGATGGGTTGGTCATCTGCTGAAGAGTTACGAAACTAGTCCCGTCAAATTTTTCCAGTACAATTTTATCCAAATTATATAAAGTGCCAAGTGAAAGGGTAAGCTGAGCCGAGTTACCCGCTAAGAAAACAAGAAAAGACCGGATATAGCATTCAACACCCTGTGTTGTGTAATTAAAAGTATAACTCTTCACTCCTTCTTTGTTGCCAATAACAGGCGCAACTGCATAATGCAATGAACCATTTGTAGCTTTTGCAAGTAACAAAAATGTATCTGTTGTTATAGTGATTGGCTCGAGATACTTGTTTCCAAGTTTATAAACCCTGTAATTTGTAATACCCGGTAATTTATTCCAATAAAATAAAAAGGAATCAGGGCAATTGAATCCAACACTTGTATTCATTCTGTTAGAAATAGTAAAGGTATCGCTTACAAAAACAGTTGAGCCAATTGTCATTCGCAGTAAGGCAGTACTTGTTATGAAAGGCACAGTCCAATTAAAATATCCTGCATTCAGGTCGACCGGGTTTTGAATTTGTTGCCATACATTACCGCCCGTACTATATTCAAGAATTCCGTTTGTAGTTGAAAACGATGAGTGCCACCTGATAGTGGCAGTTGAAGATGGAAAAATAAAATCATTGCCGGTCGGAAATTGCCATTCAAATTTATCTGCGGAATCAAATTGCCATGCGATATGAAAGTGTTGTAATCCAGCGACAACATTGAATCCATTTACTTTAAGCTGGTAATTCCCCGGAGCAGGATCGGCAAGTGTTATTTGTTCAATATTATTCAGGCTGTCTCTCTTTCTTTTTGCAAGCTGCGATAAAGAATCAACATGAGGAAAAGGATTTAATACCCATGGTTGCCATACCTGCCCGGATGAAACCTTTATCAACTCAAGATCAAGGTCATTTATTAATGCTTTAGAAGTATTTGGTGCAGCTGGCGCGTCATTCCATACCAATGTTGCTTTTAATTTGTCTATACCTGCAGGCACAGAAACAATAAATGATTGACTTGAAGAATTAGAAACATTCCCGCTAAAAAACCTTCCGGTCTGCAACGTTTTAATTGCATTATTTGCATTCAAACTTCCAAAACCATTTTTATAATCTACTTCGGGATTGCCAGCATCGTCCGCACTGTTTGTAAGTATTGCTTTTATCAATGAGTTTGGGGGCAATACATTATATGCCTGCTTATACCCTTGTTGCAGCAATAAGGCTGTACCTGAAACTAATGCTGCGGCCCCCGAGCTTCCATCTTCCCCAAAAGCAACTAACTCTGGCTTCACTCTTCCATCATGAGCCGGCCCCCTTGAACTCAATACAGCCACTGTTGCAAAAGAGTCAGTCGCTCCAACAGTAAGAATGTTTTTAGCCATTTTAAAACTGCCGGTAAGGTTTGCGAAGCCTGTTAATCCTGCATACAAACCCGTCGAAGCTGAAGCATTTCCCGAATTACCTGAAGAAAAAATATGCAATAAAGAAGTATTGTTAATGGCATTCGCATCATATGCCGAAGCGTCTGCACCGTAATAATTTTCAACTCCTACACCATAAGAATGATTTTGCACGGAAATATTATACTGCTGATAGGAACTATTTGGGTCCGGTAGCAAATTCGCAAAGCTTGACGAGCTTATGGTACTTCCCCATGCAGACCCTCTACTAAGATACCAGGTGTTGCCTCCGCCAGCGATCATTGTGGCCATTACCGAAGCATGTGAATTTACGCTTGATGATGCAAGATTGGTTGAAAGAAATCTTCCTTTGAAATCTATATCCGTAGTATCAGGTTTATTTTCCTTTACTGACACAACTATTCCATCACCATTTATTGAAGAAAAATTCCGATGTGCAAGATTTATTTTGTTTACAGAAAGGTCAAGATTACTGATGACTAATTCCTCCGTTGGCACCCTGTTTCCTTTTTCAATAAAAATTATTCCCGGCAGTGGTAGAATGGAGCTCAATTCGTCAATAGTGACGAATATCCTGTAAATCGAAAAACCCGGAGTCTCAAAAAATTTTTGTGTCCTATAAATTGGTCTAAAGATCTCTGACGGCACTTTGTTATTTAGAATAGTAACTGCAAGTTCAAGTCTTCCTATCGGTTTTTTACTCCGGATTTCGCTTAACAAAACAGGTGAAACCTTAAGGCTATCATTCACCTGGGCAAAAGAGGAATGTGTAATACATACACTGAGTAACAGGATTAAATACTTCATCAAAACAGAATTGCTGCCCCTAAAGCCAGTTTTCATTTACTAAAAATATAGATTTCCGCATACCCGTCCCTATCTGTGTTTAACCTTCGTAGAAATACTTTGAAATTTTAAAAAAACGTGACAAAACATTTGTTAGTATTTCAAAAAAACGATTATCTTTTCAAATAGAAATACCCCACCTGTATTTTAATATTTACATTATTTAAACACACTAAAACAAACCCAAATGAGAAAAATGCTGAAACCATTGGCCTTTCTGCTTATGGGCGTTCTTGTAATTACATCTTGCAAGAAGGATTCAAAAGAAGTTGCCCCGGAAGAAATCTCACAAGAAACGCTGACCAAAATCTATAACCATGGATTTGGTACATCAAACGTTCAAAGAGTTGAAGAAGGATACATGGTTGAGGGTGATATCATCCTTACGGAAGAGTTTTTGAACACTAGTCCGGGTGGAAATTTCCTTCGCATTGCCAATAATGAGCAGTACCGCACTACAAACCTCGTAACAGGGTTGCCACGTACAATTACAATTAGTAGTAGTGGTGATGTTAGTTCAAATGTTTCTTCTGCTATTGATGTCGCAATTGCCCGTTACAATGGACAAAATCTTACACTTACATTGCAACGTGTTGCAAGCGGCGGACAGATCAACATTAAGATCGTGAATGGGGGTCCTTACATTGCTTCTGCTGGATTCCCAAGTGGCGGCAATCCGTATAATACTGTTAAGTTCAACAGGCAATACCAAAACTGGCAAAACAGCACTTTAGCTTCTGTTTTTGCACATGAAATTGGCCACTGCATTGGTTTCCGTCATACTGATTATATGGACAGAAGTTTTAGCTGTGGTGGTTCCACCAGTAATGAAGGTGCATCATCCGTAGGAGCTATTCACATTGCGGGAACACCAACAGGTCCTGATGCTGGCAGCTGGATGCTTGCTTGTATAGGTAATGGTATCAATCGTCCATTTAATAGCAATGACCGAACAGCTTTAAATGCTTTGTATTAGAAATTGTTTTTCTCTTATAAACCGCCGCGACTAACGTGGCGGTTTTATTTTTCAATAACGTAACAAACCCTGTTAATTCGACCCTCAAAATCAAAAGGAGTTGTTTGTTTGGTAATATCCTTTATTGACGAGCTGCAAAGTGATTTCGTATCAAGAATGAATTTTTTATAATTGGTGCTGAAATAGATTTTCCCTCCTGGGCTTACAATTCGCAGACAATCATTGATCAATTTCACATGATCCCTTTGAATGTCGAGAATGTCATCCATTCGTTTACTGTTACTGAATGTTGGCGGATCAAGTATTATTAAATCGTAAGAATTTTCTGAAACAGCATCCAGATATTGTAACACATCGGCCTGTATATATTTATATTTAGCGGAATCGCTATAGCCGTTAAGCTCCATGTTTCTCTGTGCCCAGTCAAGGTATGTTTTTGAAAGGTCAATCGTTGTCACTCCCATTGCTTCACCTGCAGCTGCGTACACTGAAAAGGAACCCGTATAAGCAAATAAGTTTAAAACTTTTTTGCCCTTTGCTTCAGCCCTGATTTTCTCCCTGGTTATTCTATGGTCTAAAAACAGACCTGTATCAAGATAATCGCTCAGGTTAATAATAAATCTTAATCCATTTTCCTGTACAATAAATTCTGCTCTTTTTTGCGCTGTCTTTTGATATTGTCCGAGCCGCCCCGGTTTCTTCTGTCGCAGCTTTAAAAAGATATTTTCCTTATCAGACTTCAATATCGTACTAACTAAGGATATGCTCTTTTCCAACCACTCGTCGTGTTCATCTTCGCTCATACCATGACGACGTTTATATTCGGCTATGTATATATTCTGCCCATAAACTTCAATACAAAATGGAAATTCAGGCAGATCATGATCATATAGCCTGTAGCAGCTTATACCTATCCGTTTTGCCTGTTTTACCAGGTGCCGGTACACTTTTTCCAGCCTGTTTCGAAACATCATAAATTTCTCTTCTGTCATACCAAATATTTTGCGAACTTAGTCTGCTTTTTTTAAAATCTGACAAGAAGCTTTATCATGTACGCTATCGTTGATATAGAAACAACAGGAAGTTACGCATCAGCCAATGGAATTACAGAAGTAGCTATTTATGTTTTCGATGGTAAAAGTATTATTGACAAATTTGAAACATTAATAAATCCCAGGCAGCCTATACCCAGGTATATTCAATCTTTTACAGGTATTACTGATGAAATGGTTGCAAATGCCCCGGAATTTGAACAAGTTGCAGGAAAGATATACGAACTGCTTAATGAAAATGTTTTTATAGCACACAATGTAAATTTTGATTACAGCTTTTTAAAAAGTCATTTATTAAGGGCAGGTCATGATCTCAGATCAAAGAAGCTGTGTACTGTCCGGTTAAGCAGGAAGATATTTCCGGGATTTCCATCTTACAGCCTTGGCAATCTTTGCCGTTCACTTGAAATCAATATCAATAACCGGCATCGCGCTGGTGGTGATGCCGAAGCAACAGTAAGAGTGTTCAGCAAACTTTTGGAAAATGATAAAGAGGATTTTATTACCAAAAGTCTTCTGAGAAATTCTAAAGAGCAATGCTTGCCCCCCAATGTTCCGAAACAGCATTTTGAAATGTTGCCCACCACCCCCGGTGTCTATTATTTTCATGATGCAAAAGGAAAAATAATTTACGTTGGAAAAGCAATTAATATACGCAACCGTGTAAATAGCCATTTCAGCAATAATTCTGAAAGCAGGCAGAAACAAAATTTTATTACGCATATTCATTCTATCAGTTATAAAAGCTGCGCTACCGAATTAATGGCTTGCATACTTGAATCAGTTGAGATAAAGAAATACTGGCCTAAGTTCAATTACTCGCAAAAACATTGGGAAGATATATTTGGCATTTATACCTATGAAGATAGAAATGGCTACCTGCGGCTTGTCATTGAAAAGAATAAAAGAAATCTTAAACCTGTTCATACATTTCATAATTTATCTGAAGGCTACAGCTGGCTCCGGGCTGTAATTGAAGAATATGGTCTCTGCCCAAAACTATGTTTCCTGGAAAAAGGCAATGGAGCTTGCACTGCGACAGAAAATAAATCATGCAAAGGAGCCTGTATAAAAGAAGAAAGTAAGGCGGCCTATAACAAACGGGTAAAAAAAGCAATTGCAGAAATGAATGATGAAACATCATATGCCATCGTAGACAGGGGTCTTGAAGAAACAGAACTATCATGCATACTCGTCGCTAATGGAAAATTCTTCGGTATGGGTTATTTACCTTCAGAATTTGAGCTTGTAAATATTGATGATATCAAGGAATATTTGACATCGTACCGGGGGAACAACTATATACGAAATCTTATTACCGGTCATAAAGAAAAATTCCCTTCTGCAATTATTAACCTTACAGAAAAGAATAATCACCACTACGAAACGAAAAAGGCTTGACCTTAAGAGCTATATTTGCATGCCAAATTTTTTTTATGCACAGAACATTTTTTTTGCTTGTATCCGTATCATTTACAACCGTACTCTGTTCCCAAACCTCTAAAACTGTCGCAGCTGGTTCAAAAACCAATCCTGCTTCCAAACCCGTTACTCCAAAAGTTTTTAAAGATCTGCGTGACTCGGCAAGTTACACTGCAGGGATACATATTGTAAACAAATACAGGTCACAGAATATTTACAATTTTAACAGCCTTGTGGTTGCAAGAGCGGTGAATGATCTGCAAACAAAAAAGACACAGCTTTTAAGCAATAGTGAGGCGGACAAAGCAGTCCAGGCCTATCAGAATTTATTAATGACGAATGAAAAGCCAGTTATAAAAACACCTGCAACTGGCGTTGTTTTGAATGACCTTAGGGATTCGGCAAGCTATGCAGCAGGCCTTTACCTCGTTAATTTTTTTAATGAGTTTGACATCAACAATTTCAATAGTGCGATCATTACAAAAGCAATCAATGATCTCCAAAGTCAAAAAAAACCATTGCTTTCTGATAGCCTTGCAAATATTGTTGCCATGCGCTATCAATACAAACTACAGGAAGTAAAAAATAAACCTACAATTGATGCAGGAAAAAAATTTCTTGCTGAAAATAAGAAGAGGCCAACTGTAAAAGTTACTAAAAGTGGTTTACAGTACGAGATCATTACCACGGGCACAGGTAAAATACCAACGAAAAAAGATACAGTCTCCTGCCATTATACTGGTTCGTTTATTGATGGCACGGAATTTAATAACTCATACAAAATGGGCGCACCCATTTCATTTGCTGTTACCGGCGTAATCAAGGGTTGGACAGAAGCATTGCAAATGATGCCGATAGGTTCTAAATGGAAATTATTTGTTCCGTATACCCTTGCTTACGGGCCAGGACAGTATCAAACAATTCCCGGCGGATCTGTATTGGTATTTGAAATAGAATTGCTTGGCATTGTAAATAAATAGATCAATCAAGATTGCTCTTCATTTCAGCAATTTGTGAACGGGTACCAAAAACAATTACTTTACATCCTTCTGTTACAAGCATTTCATCAGGAGGATTGATGATAAACTTACCTTCTTTATTTTTTATTCCAAGGCAGCTTACTCCCGTTTTATTCCATTCCATTACCACTTTAAGTGATTTATCTTTTATCTCAGTTGGTAACAAATCATAAGGAACCGAATCCATATTAACAGACTCCCCATCTTCACTTGTTAGAAAATCCATGAACTCAATGATATCAGGTTTTGAAACAAGTGTAGCCATGTGTGACCCACCGATCTTATCAGGCATGATAACGTTATCGGCACCTGCTTTTTTTAATTTTGGAAATGAGCTTTCTTCAGAAGCACGGCTGATTATATGTAACTTTTGATTAAGCCCTCTTGCAGACAGCACTATAAAAACATTATCGGCATCATCTGGCAAGGCGGTAATTAATGCGATAGCCTTTTCAATCCCGGCTTTTATCAGGAGATCGTCATCAGTGCCGTCACCTATCAGATAAATAAGGTCCGGAAAAAACACCAAAGCTTTTTCCATTGACCCTTCCTCTTTCTCAATGACGACAAAATCCATATTATGATTTTTCAATGTCCTTGCAGCCTGCTGACCATTTCTGCCAAACCCGCAAAGAATAACGTGGTGATTTAATTCGGCAACTGCTTTCATAATCCTTTTTGTTTTAAAATATTTGTTGATCTCACCGGTAACAACAAACTGGGTAATGCGTGCAAAGGCCCATGCAAACGTGGCCCAGCTGGTGAGCAGTAAAAAAACAGTGAACATTCTTCCTTCATTACTCAAAGGTCTTACTTCATCAAACCCGGCAGTCGTAATTGCTATGGTGGTCATGTAAAGCGCCTCCATAAAAGAATATCCTTCTATTATGATATAGCCCATGATACCTATAAGGATGAGTAAAAACAAAACAACGAATGGTTGAAGAAGCCGGTATGTCCACTGTCGTAACAAAGTTTACTTTTTATAAAAGTAAACCAGTGCTGCGAGTTTCTGAAAAGACTTTGAAGAGATAATCGATCTTATTTTAAAATAAAAAAGGGGCGGCTCGAAGACCGCCCCCGCCGTTGGTTAAAACCTTGAAGTCTTAACGTTTTTTCACTACAATTTTTTCTACTGTCTGCTCTCCTGATTCTGTATCGATGATCCGGATCGTATAGAACCCGGCCACCAGGTTATCGATCTGTATATTATTAGCTGTGACGCCTTTCCATTGCTTTATGATCCGTCCATTCAAATCAGATAGCGACACATCACGCAGAGTATTTACATCTGCAAACACAACATTTACTTTACCGTCCGCACTTGGATTTGGATAAACAATTGTTTTTCCTTTTTGGTCTTTACTCCTGACAGCGCGAATCTGGCTGAATTCCTGCTTACCGTCAATATCAATTTGTCTTAACCTGTATTGGGTAATCCCTCTATGATTATTATTCATATCAGTATAATCATAAATAAGTGGTGAGTTGCTGGTTCCGTTTAACGCTTTGGTTTCAACAAAACCCACAGTTTCCCATTTAGTTCCAGGATTTCTTTGAATATAAAAGCCCTTGCTGTTTTCTTCAGTTACTGTTTCCCATTTTAATAGAACATCAGCATTCTTTCGGGTGGCAGTAAACGATCGTAAGGCGACGGGCAATGTAGAACAGAGTGCCTCCACTACGGGGGTCACCAGTGTATTTTCAAATTCCTGGGCTGTAACTTCTACAAATAGTCCCCATTCTGAAAATGGTTCAGTGCAACAATACGGCGCAGGCAAATCAATAGCACCTGATAAATATGGGGTAGTAGAATTTAATGTAATTGTTCCCGAAGTGAATAAAAGCGGATCGTCACCTCCTGGCTCTCTTATCCCATCTAAATCGTCAGCATATACTTTATATACTACATGTACGTCTGCCGGTGTTGTTGCAGTAAGACCAACAGAGTATTGAAGAACCGGACCGCACAACTTAAGAAGCGAAATAGTCGGATCACCGAAAGATTGTCCAATTCCACAAACATAACATTGAGCTTTAGGATCGGGTGCGTTAGAATTGGAACCCCAAATATCTGTCTTTATTATTACAGGAGTGCCACATGGTGTATTTACAATTATTTTCAAATTTTGGATATCAAAATGCAACGTATCCGAATTTCCTTTCCTGGTTATTGTCGCCATTAGATCAGGTGAATTTAATGGAGAGTTTAAAACGACACTCGGGTCATGAGGATACGTAGTCGCAATATTGGCTGTAACATTTACTGGAACATCCGGAGCAAACGTCAGATCGTTCAGGTTTATAAACCCGATATCGTTAAATGATTTACCGGGCTCATCTATCGCAGTACCTAATTGGACACTCGTACCCGGATCTCTTGCAGGAGTGCTTCCACTACAATCAAATATGGCAGGATTTGGATAATCCTCCAGTAACCACGAATGGAAAAATAGATACTTGAACCCGGAATTAGTGACAATGTCAAACGATACATCAATTGTGTACTGACATTTATTAGGGCCTATCGGGGTAATGTCTGTAGAAAAGGCCCTCACCAGGCTGGGAAATGTAAGATCACATTGTGCGTTGATTGATTGAAATGAAAACAAAGCTCCGCTAGCAAGAAAAAGAGAAAGTAAAAACTTTTTCATAGTACAAAATTTTTAATGAATAAATATGAAATATTGGTTACACAGGCATTGAAACGGGCCAGGCATAGGTATAAGAAATAAACCGTCCGTAGTCCCCTGTACAAAAAGCTATCCATTATTTTCAGGAAGGATTTTCCTGTTCAAAAATGGTTTGTGATAGGAAAAGCCCGGGGTTATCTGTGTAGAAATCTGCTATTGGCGTTTGAAAAGTGTAGAATATTTTAATCACTATTATAAGGCCAGATTATCGGCAGCTAAAAGGAGTGAGGGTCAAATTCAGCAAATGGGTAAAGTATTTTCTGAATTTATATAAAAAGGGGCGGCACGAAAGCCGCCCCCGCCGTTGGTTAAAACCTTGAAGCTTTAACGCTTGTTTACAACGAACTTTTGTACTTCCTGTTCGCTGGTTTCATTATTTACTATTCTCACGGTATACATGCCAGCTGTGAGATTCTCAATTGTAATATTATTATTTGTTATTCCTTTCACTTGCTTAACAACACGACCGCTTAAATCACTAACTGATATGTCACGGGTACCGTTCACCTCTTCGAATATAATGTTCACTTTGCCATCGCTGCTTGGGTTCGGGTAAACAATTGTTTTACCTTTTTGACCGTCGCCGCGAACCACACGTATCTCACTTAATTTCGATCTGCCGTCAATATCGACTTGCCTGATGCGATATTGACTGATACCTTTCGTCGTATTAAGATCAGTGTACGTATAAGATAGATCAGATGCACTATTACCCCCGGCTGCTTTGGTGGCAATAAATGAAAGAGTTTGCCATTTGTCGGCGCCGGTCATTCGCTGAAGTTCGAAGCCGAGATTGTTGCTTTCTGTAGCGGTTGTCCATTTCAACGCGACAACACCATTGCTACGGACCGCAGTGAAAGCACGAAACGAAACAGGAAGTGCGCCTTGCCCCCCACATGGAGCGCCATTATAAGAAATGATAAAGTTAAAAAGCGAATTTCTGCCCCGGAGATTATTATTATTATTTGGCCCAACATAATAGCAATATTTCACATCGCCATTATTAAGCAATGTTCCAGGATCAAAACTTATGTCCTGCACTAACACGGGGTTGAGAGGATCTGTAACATCAAAAATGCCGACAATGGCAGGTATATTAAGTGGATCAAGTAAACCATCAAACGACAGGGATATGGTCCCCGTAGCAGATGTTCCGTTTAGATCCGGGCAGTTACCACCACCATTATTAATTTGATAATCGCTGACACAAGGTGTCTGGGAAAAAACAAGATTTACTGATGATACCATCAATAAAACTAAGAGTAGATTCTTTTTCATTACTTCAAGGTTTTAGTTTAATAAAGATTTATCAAAGATGAGGTAGGAATAAATCCAGGCTGAAGAATAAAATGTTTGAATCTTTTGAATTATGCCGCTGCTTCCAGGAAAAGTTCTTAATAGGTCTTGGAGTTTATTAGCTCATCGGTTACAGCCAAAGAAGGATACAATTCAATTTATTTGGTGGAAAAAATGCCAGCCGTTCCTTCAATGAGAGTGACAAAGTATAAATGTATTCAGCTAATGAATTATTAAGTGAAAAAATATTTTTTAAAAAGGGGCGGCGCGAAAGCCGCCCCCGCCGTTGGTTAAAACCTTGAGCTTTAACGCTTGTTTACAATGAACTTTTCTACCACCTGCTCACCTGTTTCAGTATCCACAATTCTTACAGTGTAGAATCCCGCATTGAGATTATCAATCTGGATGTTGTTATTAGTAACGCCTTTCCATTGTTTTAATGTTTTTCCGCTTACATCCATCAGTGACACATCACGAATACTATTACTATTCTCAAAAACTATATTCACTTTACCATCACCACTTGGGTTAGGATAGATGATTGTTTTACCTTTTTGA
>CBFGXP010000061.1:0-18586 GCA_965652775.1 uncultured bacterium | reverse complement strand
TGCACAAGCAATTTTTATATTATCTCATCATGCATGAAATGGGACATACAATGGGTTTGAACCATAACATGAAGTCAAGCCAGATGCTTAGTCCTGCAGAAGTAAATAATAAAGAGCTGACTCATAAATTGGGATTGACAGGATCTGTAATGGATTACCCTGCAGTGAATGTTGCATCAGATCGCAGCAAGCAAGGAGATTATTATACAACCAAAGCGGGTCCTTATGATGTGTGGGCAATTGAATTTGGTTACACTCCTTTCAGTCCTTCAGAGGAAGCTGCTGGGTTGAAAAAAATTCTTAATCGCAGCACAGAGCCAGGAAATACTTTTGGAAATGATGCAGATGATATGCGTTCACCTGGTGGTGGTGGTATTGATCCCCGGGTAATGATCAGTGACATGAGCAATGATATGGTAGCTTATGCTGAAGACAGGTTTGCTCTCTTAAACTCACTCATGGGTAAGCTCAAAGACAAATACAGCAAGCCCGGTAGATCTTATGCTGAGTTGAGAAGCCGTTATAATAACCTGATGGGGCAACGTTCCCAAATGGCTCAGGGCGTAAGTCGTTATATCGGTGGTGTGATGGTTGACAGAAGTTTTGTTGGCCAGGAGTCAACCAATAAACCATTTACCCCGGTTTCTTCAGCCTATCAAAAGAAGGCTATGGCCCTTTTAGCAAAGAATGTTTTTGCGCCGGATGCATTTAAGAATGATGCGTCATTATTTCCTTATTTGCAGTTACAGCGGCGCGGTTTTAATTTCTTTGGTGCGGGAGAAGATATAAAGCCGCAATCGTCAGTATTAGGTATGCAGGTGGGTTTGCTTTCTCATTTGCTTAGCCCCAATACATTGACAAGAATAAACAACAGCACACTGTATGGTAATACTTATACAGCTGCTGATGTGATGAACGATCTTACGGCTGCAATATTCAACGCTGATCTGAAGACAAATGTTAACCTATACCGGCTTAATTTACAAACAGAATATGTAAAAGGACTTGCAGCAATTGTATCTGCACCCGTGAGTCCTTATGACAATGCCTCAAGAGCAGCAATGTATAATACGCTGAAAAGGATCAAAGGAATGCTGGCAACAGCAATTTCAACTGATGCACAAACAAAGGCGCACAGAGCTAATCTTGCATTCTTAATTGATAAAGCATTGGCAATAAAATAAAGAATCTGATTTCAATAATAAGCCCCGGTATTTTGCCGGGGTTTTTTATTTTATGAAAAAGGGTTGACAATAGCCCGTTTCAGCTACTTATATTTGCGATTCTAATTAATGCAGATCAGATGGCTTTGAGTTTATTTGGATGGAGAAAAAAAGAGCAGGGAGAAAAGGCTGAAATGTCTTTTATTGAACATCTTGAAGTTCTTCGCGGGCATCTGTTTCGTTCTGCACTTGCCATCGCCGTGGGAGCTGTCGTGTTTATTGTTTACAATAAATTTTTTGTTCAGGAAGTTTTAATGGGACCGACACATGCGGATTTTCCAACCTATAAATGGCTTTGTAACGCCGGCCAGGCAGTAGGATTGGGTGATGCAATGTGTATGAAAGATATCGGGTTGAAAATGCAAAGCACATCGGTAAGCGGGCAGTTCAGCATGTATTTTACGTTGATCTTTGTTGGCGGCATCATTGTAGCATTTCCCTATATTTTTTGGGAGTTTTGGCGTTTTGTAAAACCCGCATTGACAAAAAAAGAATTATCAAAAACAAGAGGCGCTGTATTTTGGGTTTCGTTTTTATTCTTTCTTGGAATATTGTTTGGCTATTTTATTATCGCTCCATATACGGTAAATTTCTTTGCAAACTTTCAATTAGACGAAAACATTGAAAACCGGTGGACAATAACAAGCTATATTGATACCCTTGTTCCTTTGATACTTGGAACTGGTCTGGCGTTTCAGCTTCCGCTTGTTATGTTTTTCCTGGCAAAAGTTGGTTTAATGAGTCCAGGTTTTCTTCGTCGCAACCGCAAATATGCTATTGTTGTGATCCTGATCTTATCCGGTATTATCACACCTCCGGATGTGATCAGCCAGGTGATCTGCACTATCCCGCTTATGTTGCTGTATGAGATCAGCATTTGGCTTACAGTAAGAGTGGAAAAGGAAAAAGCACTGGAAGAAAAGGAAGAATGGAGCTAAAAATTCATAGCTCTCATGCAGATTTAATCTTACTACCTTTACAAGGCAATTCGCAATTCCGAACATTTAAATTGCAACGTATGTCTTCATCATTTGATCTGAGCAAACCAGTGGCCATCGGCAGTGATCATGCAGGATATGATTTCAAAGAAGAGCTTATTTCTCTGCTTGAAGCCAAAGACCTTTCTTATCATGATTATGGCACTCACTCAAAAGATTCAGTTGATTATCCTGATTTTGCTCATCCGGTAGCGAATGCAGTAGAAAAAGGTGAGGCTGCATTTGGAATACTTCTTTGTGGTAGTGCAAATGGTGTTGCTATCACGGCGAACAAACATAAAGGGATCCGTGCTGCCATTTGCTGGGGCGAAGAACTTGCCAAACTTGCGAGAGAACATAATAATGCCAACATACTTTGTATCCCTGCCCGCTTTGTACGTGAGGGAGATGCAGAAAAAATGGTACAACTTTTCATCAACACTCCTTTTGAAGGGGGGCGACATCAGCGCAGGGTAGAAAAAATTGCTGAAGGTTGCTGATCCGGTCGCTATCTGATACCTTTCATCCATTTACCATTTCTTTAAATTTTATGAGGCTTATATTTGAGTCTTGTCAAAATACATATATGAAAAAAACTACGCTATTACTATTTGCATTGCTCCCCCTACTTATTGTCGTTGGACAAAAGAAAAATAAAACACTGGAAAAGGCGGGGAATTCTATCACCGCTAATGATCTTAAAAAACATCTTTATATCGTTGCCAGCGCTGATAATGAAGGCCGGGATACTCCTTCACCGGGGCTGGAAAAGGCAGGAGACTATATAGAATCAAATTTCAGAGCCCTTGGATTAAAACCAGGGAACGGAGATAGCTATCGCCAGTATTATCCGCTCTATAGAGATTCGTTGATCTCCTCATCCTTAAGTGTCAATGGCAAGTCTTATGAGCTAACGAAAGATTATTTAAATAATAATGGAAATTATTCTGCCGAACTACCATTTTCAGAAGTTGTATTTGCAGGATATGGAATAGTGGATGAAAAAATTGATAATTATAAAGATCTTGATGTACGTGGCAAAGCTGTTATGATTGTTGAAGGCACTCCAGCTGATTATAAATCTGCGCAAACAGGTGGAATGAGTCCTGGCCAACCATTTGGGAAATTGCAGAATGCAGCAAAAAAAGGGGCGGTAGCTGTATTGATGGTTACAAAATCGTTGACCCCGTCTAACAGGTCTGTAAATAATCGTGGAGGTGGGTGGAATCTTAATGGATATAAGGCCAGTTTTAATCCCATCTTGTTTTATATTTCTGAAAATGTAGCTGCGGAGATCATGGGTGATGATGGGAAGGGCATTTTTGATAAGACGGCTGCTAACAATATTCAATACAAACCATACAAAGCTTCGATTGACCTGGCGTTTAAAAAAACATTACTGGTTAACAAAGTTTCCAATGTGCTTGGGCTTATTGAAGGCACAGACAAAAAAGATGAATATGTAATTATCACTGCGCACTATGATCATGTGGGTAAAAGGGATTCTCTTATTTTTTACGGCGCCGACGATGATGGTAGCGGCACAGTAAGTGTGATTGAGTTAGCTGAAGCATTTGCAAAAGCTAAAGCGGCAGGAAATGGACCCCGCAGAAGTATTCTATTTATGACGGTAAGTGGGGAAGAACATGGATTATGGGGTTCTGCATATTATAGTAATCATCCAGTTTACCCGCTTGAAAAAACTACTGTAAACCTTAACATTGACATGATCGGCCGCATTGGCAATGAGTATATGAAAGATAAAGATTCCGCAAATTACATTTATATAATTGGCGATAACAAATTAAGCTCTGACCTGACTCCGATAACTGAAAATATAAACAGTACTTATACGAAACTGAAACTTGACAGAAAATATAATGATCCTAAAGATCCCAATCGCTTTTATTATCGCAGCGATCATTACAATTTTGCTCAAAAGGGTATTCCGATCATTTTTTATTTTAATGGGGTCCATCCCGATTACCACAGGCCTACTGATACACCCGATAAGATAAAATACGAACTAATGGAAAAGAGGGCGAAATTGGTATTTTATACAGCAATGGATATGGCTAATCGTGAAGAAATGCTTAAAAGAGATATTCCTCTTGAAACTCAAAGGGCTTTTTAAGATTTGATCAAAACTGTTATAAAAAGAGAAAAATATTTAGTTATTTAGCTATTCAAAATCGAGGAGTATAACTAATGAGCCAAATTGAAAACAATCCGTCCCTTTACCAGACAACCGCGGACAATCACGTTGATTATGCTGAGCTGTACCGCACGCAGGAAATGAAGCAATTAAATAAACGGCTTCGTAAAACCCGCAATATATTATTGATCTGTGCTGCTGCTCTTGTGGCAAGTGCAGGTGTATTTTGGTTCATGCCTGAAACTTCGTTTACTACAAAAAATTTCTTTGTTTATTTGGGGCTTGCTGCTGTTATGATAATCTTATCTATATATAGCAATAAACATCCATATTTTTCCTTACTCACTGCACTGATACTTTCCGTTGGATGCTGGGGCGTGGAAATGTTTCTTTATAATATAGATGCGCTGCTAATAGAAAGTTCGATACTTAAATTATTTATCATTTCATTACTGGTTTCCTGTTTTCATTCTTCAAGGGAAGCCGAATTGATAAGAAAAGAACTGCATTTCTCCTGATTTTTTACTTTTTTTATTTTTTTCCGTCCTGATTTTATCGGGACTTTTTTTTTGCCATTAAACCTGGGAGCATCGTACCGGTCTATTTATTCGTTATCTCTTATTGAAACCCTAAAAAACAAAATATGAAAACTAATCAAGCCCTCAAATCCGTGCATATTGTTTCGCTACTCATGCTGGGCCTGGCTGTTTTTACAGATGCTTCAGCGCAAAGAAATCAAAGATTCGACCGTATTGAAAACAACTTTGATCGTCGGGAAAATATTCGTGACAGACGTGAAGATCTAAGAGATAGTAATGAAGATCGCCTTGACAGAAGAAAAAATGTAACCGACAAGAGACATGAGGGTGGTATAAGAGACCGTCGCGAAGATGTACTTGACAGAAGAGAAGATGCAGGAGATCGCAGGGAAGATATCCGTGACCGACGTGAAGACAAAAGAGATCGTCGCGAAAACCGTTTGGATCGCAGACACTAGTCCTTACCTTCTTTATAAAGAGAAACCCCGGATAATCCGGGGTTTTTTATTGGTCAAAAAATTGTTGTTGTATCCCGATTGCTATCGGGAAGACACCTATGTTCAATGTTGAATTGAACATTGAACGGAGCGTCGCAAGGAACGACAAATAGAGTTACAAAGCTGGCTATATAAAAATATCACCAGTAATTTGTTACCAACCCAACAAGTAAGCAAATATGAGCGGCGCTACGATCGTTGCGTCACTTTCAATAATATATTTCGGTGTGTCAATCCCCAGCTTACCCCAGGTAATTTTTTCATTCGGTACCGCTCCGGAATAGGAGCCAAAAGAAGTTGTTGAATCACTTATCTGGCAGAAATAGCTCCAGAAAGGAACATCATGCATTTCAAGGTCCTGGTACATCATTGGAACCACGCAAATTGGAAAATCACCGGCAATGCCGCCACCTATCTGGAAGAAGCCAACTCCCTTGCCACCACTATTGTTCCTGTACCAATCGGCGAGCCATACCATGTATTCAATACCACTTTTCATGGTAGTTGCCTTCATTTGATTTTTTATTACGTAAGAAGCAAAAATATTTCCCATCGTGCTGTCTTCCCATCCGCCAACAACTATCGGAAGGTTTTTTTCTGCCGCGGCCATCATCCAGCTATCTTTTATATCAATTTCGTAATGCTCTTTGAGTACTCCGCTAAGCAACATCTTATACATAAACTCATGTGGAAAGTATCGTTTACCGCTATCATCTGCATCTTTCCAAAGTTTATGAATATGCTGTTGGATCCTGCGGAAAGCTTCTTCTTCAGGAATACAAGTATCGGTAACACGGTTATAATGATTCTCCAACAGGTCCCACTCATCCTGTGGTGTAAGGTCACGATAATTGGGTACTCTTTTGTAATGACTATGAGCCACCAGGTTCATAATATCTTCTTCAAGATTGGCACCCGTACAGGAAATGATATGCACCTTATCCTGCCTTATCATTTCTGCAAGAGAAATTCCAAGCTCAGCAGTGCTCATGGCGCCGGCAAGTGTTACCATCATCTTGCCGCCATCTATTAAATGTTGTTCATAGCCTTTGGCAGCATCTACAAGGGCGGCTGCATTAAAATGACGATAATGATGCTGGATAAATTGTGAAACGGGACCTTTACTCATTTGACTAAAAGTTTAGCACCGCCTTCAGATCACAATACCGTGAGACAATGCGGAAGAGCCGCAAAAATAAATTATTTGAAAGAATAGAATCAATAAAAAAACCCCGGCCAGGAGGCCGGGTCACACCACATGCTCATAAAGAACTGAGTTTTTATTTAATTCTTTTAGCTACGAACAAAGTCCCGTCAACGCTTGCTTTTAGTAAATACTTTTTATTATTTGTCTCCGCCTGAACCTGGTAAAATGTCTCGCCATCACGGGTAATTTCAGTTATACCTGAGAAGCTGGCCTCTTTGTAATTTTTTTCCAATGATCTGATAACTGATAACGGCAGCTGCATGTAAAGCATGTTCCGGGCAGTGCCTATTAATTCGGCATCTGCACTATACCAGGCCACAACGCCATAATCATTTAATGAAAAATTTACCTGTGTAAATCCTCCTTTTACTTCCCACTTGACATCTTTTGCAAATGAGAATTCTTTTTGGAATGCAGATAAAATTTTAGGATCAACATCGGGTCCTACGCCTGCAAGTGAGGCCGCAATACCAATTGCAAGAAACGCACACAGCGTCACAAAGATCTTTTTCATAAAAAAAGGTTTAAAGGTTAAGGTTTCTGAGAATAATTTGTGAGGTAGTATGTGCGGGATGAATATCAAATGTACAATACCTGCTAGCCCGAATCTTTGAGATTGTGATTGGCGGGGCGTTGTGTTAAAGAGATTAACTATTATCCTGGGATCGCAATCATCAGGATCACATTCACGCGATATTCATGATAAATTGAAATAAGAAGCCCCCGGTTAAACCAGGGACTTTCTTAATTTACCACACACCAAAACTAACTCGTTTATCAGATCTTTTTGTTCCTGCTGTATGTGCTCCAACTGCCACCATTGCTTGAATGCATCATCAATTTTGTATCAGCTGTTTCAAGTGTTACATAATAATGAAGACCCTCACTGTTGCTTACTTCAAAGAGATCGCTTATCCAGTATTTACTGTAATCATTTTTAAGGTTACTGAAAAGATTGATCGGCAGCTGGATTGAACTGATATACCTTGCGATACTTTTCAATTCGCCTTCCAGGGTATAATAGGCAAATACTCTTTGTTCGTTCAAGGAAAATATAGCTCTGAAATAATTGCTACCGGTTTCCCACACTACATTTTGTGCAGTTGAAAATTCAGATTTAAAAGATGCCAGGGCTTTGGGAGAAACTTTTTCATCATTTGCAAATGCAGTGCTCACTCCCATTGTTACTAAAAGGCCGAAGAGGAATATTGTCTTTTTCATGTCTCAAAGTTTTTGGTTAAGGTGAAAATTTAAGGTTTACTAGTTAATTGTTTTTAATACTGGTTTGACGATTCGAAGATAGGTTTCGTTACATGTGGTGACAAGCCAATTGTGATTGACGGACATGATTGTTAATGCAGGTGAATATAACAGAAAGAATGTGAACCAGTATCCGCTTTTAATGCCGTCAGCATGCATTAATGTCCATTCATCATGTAGGTAAACATGCGACTGAAATGTGAAAATTTTTATAACAAATGAAAGGCGTTCTAAAATGTGTAACAATCCCCGATCTGTTTCGTCTATCAAGTATCTTTAGCCTATGAATTACCTGGCGCATGCATATCTTTCTTTTGGCAAGCCGGGTATACTCGTGGGTAACATGATCAGTGATTTTGTAAAAGGGAGAAAGAAATACGATTATCCTCAGAAGGTACAACAAGGTATTATGCTCCATCGCGAGATTGATTATTTTACGGATACACATTCCGCTACCAGGGAAGCAAAAGAAATATTTCGCCCGGCTTACAGGTTGTATGCCGGTTCTTTTATAGATGTGGTGTATGATCATTTCCTTGCTCTTGATGCAAACGAGTTCACAGATGAAAACCTGAAAGCCTTTACCATAACTACCTACAATTTGCTCGATGAGCATACGGAGCATTTTCCCGAAAAATTCAGCATGATGTATCCATACATGAAAGCACATAACTGGCTTTACAATTACAGGTACAGGCAAGGAATCGAAAAAAGCCTGGGAGGAGTAGTGAGAAGGGCAAAATATCTCACTGAAAGCGATACTGCTTATGTTTTATTTAACGATCATTATGACTCATTGAAGCAATTATACCAGCTTTTTTTTCCCGACGTAAAGTTGATGGCACTGGATTTTCTAAAACAATTTGACAATTAGCGAACGATTCAGACTATAAATTCGTCATAGACTATGAAACTGTTATTTTTGTCATTTTAAACCTTGTGTATGCGTAAAATTTGGGCCCTCGTTATTTTTACAATTTCATTTTTATCTTCTTTTTCACAATCAGGAGCTAAACTCCCGGAGGTTGATAAGTCACCCATGGATGTGAGCTATTACCCGGGAAATTATCCTATCCTGAAAATTCAAAATAAGGCAACAGAGCCCTTGGTTGCAAGAGTTCTCTACAGCCGCCCTCAAAGGCAAGGCAGAAAAGTTTTTGGCGAGCTGGTAGAGTATGGAAAAGTGTGGAGACTTGGAGCAAATGAGGCAACAGAAATAGAATTTTATAAAGACGTAAAGGTTGATGGAAAAAAAATTGCTAAAGGCCGATATACCCTTTACGCTGTAGTAAATGAAAGCACATGGACAATGATTCTGAATAAGGACACCGATACATGGGGTGCATTTAAATATGATTCTAAAAAAGATGTGATGCGAACGGAGGTGCAGGCGCAAAAAGCAGATGAAGTGGTTGAAAGCATGTCAATGTGGTTTGAAAAATCGACCAGCGGAGTATCATTGATCATTGCATGGGAACAGGTGAAAGTTTCTTTGCCAATCACGTTATAAAAAAGTTATGAAAAAAAATTTAATCCTATTTCTGTCTATATTGTGTTTAAGCTGCAATGAGGAAGAAAAAAAATCTCCTGGAAACGATACTCCTGCTAAAATTGACACCCCAGTAAAAGTTCTTCCGCCTATCACGCATTACACTGTTCCCGACAATTCACCAATGGATATGGTTTATTTCCCTGGTGACTACCCCCTATCAAAAATGGCCGGAAAAACATCTGCTCCCCCGCTGATGAGAATCATTTATAGTCGTCCGCAAAAACAAAACCGGAAGATCTTTAATGGTCTTATAGAATATAATATACCATGGAGACTCGGTGCCAATGAGTCAACAGAAATAGAATTTTTTTCTCCCGCTACTGTTCAGAATAAAACGATAAAACCCGGTCGTTATATATTATACTGCATCCCCCAGGAAACTAAATGGACACTTGTTTTCAATTCAAATTTATACAGCTGGGGACTGCAGCCAAACCGCCAAAAAGATCTTATGCAGTTTGAAGTGCCAGTTGAAAAAAATGATACGGTCATTGAGTATTTCACTATTGCCAGCGAAAAAAAATCAGAAAAAAGTACTGAAATTCTTTTTTTGTGGGATGATGTAAAAGCAAGGTTACCTGTAAGTTTTTAAAATAATTATTTTTCGCCGGCATTGATCCCCTGATCAGGCTTTACTTGCGACGCTCCATTCATCGTCCCGATCACTAACTTATTATAATATTTTTCTGGGATATTTTATGTTGCATAAATAAGCCAGGGCTGTTTGATGATGGTCCCGCCTTAGGCGGGATCGGATGAGGTTATTCAGCTATTTATTTACTTACTTTACATCATGTGTGGCATTGCAGGTATCATATCATCCAATTCATTGTTTGTATCGGCTGATCGGATAAAAACAATGACTGATTCGCTGGTACATCGCGGGCCCGATGCCGAAGGACATTGGACAAATCCTGGCAACATAGCTGCTTTAGGAAATCGTCGCCTTGCGATTATTGATCTAAGTAATGCAGGCAACCAGCCAATGCATTATCTCAATCGTTACACAATCATTCATAATGGTGAGGTCTATAATTATGTCGAACTCAAAGAAGAGTTACAAAAAAAGAATTACAATTTCTCATCAAAAACTGATACCGAAGTAATAGTAGCAGCATATGATTGTTGGGGCGAAGAATGTGTTGATTTTTTTGACGGCATGTTTGCTTTCGCTATCTGGGATGAAAAGGAAAAAGAATTATTTGCAGCAAGAGACCGGTTTGGAGAAAAACCGTTTTTTTATTTTATAGATAAAGAACAATTTGTTTTTGCCTCGGAAATGAAAGCCCTGTGGGCAGCAGGAATTGAAAGAAAGGCAAATTTAAAGTTGCTTTTTAATTACCTCACAATTGGTTATGTTGACAATCCGAATATTCCTGAAGAAACCTTTTTTGAAAACATTTCCAAACTCCCTCCGGCTTCTTTTCTAAAATTTTCTTATCCCAATTTCCAACTTTCAATTACTAATTACTGGGATATCGAAATTGAAAATGAAAATAAAAAAATAACAGATGTTGAAGCGGTAGAACAGTTCACGTTTCTTTTTCAGCAGGCAGTAAAACGGAGATTAAGAAGTGATGTAACAGTCGGTACAAGTTTAAGTGGAGGGCTGGATAGTTCGTCCATAGTCGCAACGGTTAGAAAACTCACGGCCACCGGCACACAACTTACCGCTTTCTCATCGGTCTTTCCCGGTTTTGAAAAAGATGAATCTGCATTTGCAAAGCTGGTGGCAGATAAATATCAATTACAGCATTTCATTATTACCCCAGATGCAGCGTCTTTATATAATGATCTTGAAAAACTTTTTTATTACCAGGAAGAACCTTTTAGCTCTGCCAGCATTTATGCACAGTATAAGGTATATGAAATGGCCAGTAAGGAAGGAATAAAAGTATTGCTTGATGGGCAAGGTGCAGACGAGATACTGGCGGGTTATCATAAATACTATAAATGGTATTGGCAGGAGCTTTACAGAAAACGAAAATTATCATCAAGCCATGAATTACAAGCTGCTAGGGAATTAGGCATTGCAGAAAAATTTGGCTGGAAAAACAGGGTTGCAGCGTTGTTTCCCGAGTTTGCAACTATTGTTTTGGAGAGACAATACTTGTTAAATGCATTGAGACATGAAGACCTGGCCAAAGAATTTACGCTTTTGCAAAGCAAAGAAGCCTATTACATAACTCCTGAAATTTTCAGCCTGAACGGGGTTATGTATTTCAATACCTGCATGCATGGATTGGAAGAGTTATTGCGATATGCCGATAGAAACTCAATGGCCCATAGCCGTGAAGTTCGTCTGCCATTCTTAAATCATGAATTGGTAGAATTTGTTTTTTCCCTGCCTGCAAATTTTAAGATCAGGAACGGCTGGACAAAATGGCTTCTCCGGAAAGCAAAGGAGAAAGAACTGCCCGCTGAAATAACATGGCGACGTGATAAAACTGGCTTTGAACCACCGCAACAAGAATGGATGCAAAACAGTAAAGTGCAAAGCCTGATAATTGAAGCAAAACAAAAGCTTGTTGATGAAAGAATTTTAAAACCTCAAGCGATCAACAAAAAAATTGAAGCAAGGTCTGCACATGATGCGGTCAATTATGACTGGCGCTATCTCACCGCTTCATTTTTGTTTAAATAAATAGCCGTCCCTATAAATCGGAACGGCCATCTACTTCACGGAATATTAATTGCACCTTATGCCCTGCCAGGCTAAGCTTTTTTATATTTTTGTAATAATTCAAGAGAACCCCAGCTGTCCGATTTAACAATGTACCAGTTCTTTTCATCCTGCAGCACTACATGATATATAGCTTCCTCTTCAGTTGTAGATTCTGTTATACCAAATATAGATTTGCCTGCATATTTCTTTTTGATTTTCGTAAGGATATTAATTGGCAAATTTTCCTCAGAATAATACCGGGTAGTGCGAAGGAGGTTGCCTTCCTTATCATAAATTGCCCTTGTTGTCATTTCAGACTGCTTGAAACTGGCTTCATAAGAAGTTGGCAGTTCATACCATACAACATCTATGGCTTTTCCAAAAGTCTGTTCAAACGCTTTAAGCACTTTTTCATTTACTTCAGGAGGAGTGGCAGCCGCAGCGCCAAGTACTGCAAACAGGCATACGAAAACTATTATCTTTTTCATGGTTATACTTTTTGGGTTAAGAATTTTTGATTGACTTAAAATTAACTTACTCCAAAGTCAATGACAAGCAGATATCTGCTACCGGTAAATGAACAATAGTATGCCGGCGGCTTTAAAAAAATCATAATAAGGCTGAAGCATTAAAAAGCGGGCTTTAAAAATATCCACAGTAGTCCGAAGCATGATTAAATATGCTCACACCCATAGGTTAAGTGTTTGTTAAGTGAATATTTGATGGTGATGAATGGTAAACAGGGATTTGCCCGATATTTCACATCTTTGCACCCATTCAAAATCTTAATATGAAAAAAGCAACGAAGTATATTCATGCAGGCGCTGAGCCAGACCCATCTACAGGTGCAATCATGACACCGATCTATCAAACAAGCACCTATGTACAGGCCGCCCCGGGAAAACACAAAGGTTATGAATATGCCCGTAGTCAAAATCCTACACGTACAGCCTTGGAAAGAGCTTTTGCTGAAATTGAAAATGCAAAATATGGGTTGGCTTTTAGCAGTGGTGTAGCCGCTACTGATGCAGTAATAAAATTATTGGAACCTGGTAATGAAGTGATCTGTGCAAATGATATGTATGGTGGCACCTACCGGTTGTTTACAAAAGTGTTTGAAAAATTCGGTATCAAATTTATCTATATTGACACATCGAATGTTTCTAACATTTCAAAGTCGATTACAAATAACACCAGGCTTGTTTGGTTAGAAACGCCGACCAACCCCTTAATGAATATTACTGATATTGCGGCAGTAGCAGCAATTACAAAACCTAAGAATATTTTACTGGCTGTCGATAACACTTTTGCTTCACCCTATTTGCAAAACCCTATAGATCTTGGCGCTGATATTGTAATGCACTCTGTCACCAAATATCTTGGTGGTCATAGTGACGTAATACAAGGTTCCCTGATGATGAATAGTAGTGAGCTCAGAGAAAAATTATATTTCATTCAAAAAAGTTGCGGAGCTGTGCCAGGTCCTATGGATTGTTTTCTTGTGCTGCGTGGAATAAAAACCCTTCATCTAAGGATGAGAGCCCATTGTGAGAACGGAGCAACAATTGCTCATTGGCTGAGAAAACATCCAAAAATTGGAAAAGTATATTGGCCGGGATTTGAAGATCATCCGGGGTATGCAGTGGCAAAAAAACAAATGCGTGATTTTGGTGGCATGCTAAGTTTCGTGTTGAAAAATGATAGTGTTGAAGAAGCAATGAGAGTGCTTTCATCGACAAAACTTTTTTCGCTGGCGGAAAGTCTTGGTGGTGTTGAAAGTTTGATCAACCACCCTGCAAGCATGACGCATGCTTCAATACCAAAAGAAGAACGAATTAAAAATGGGTTAAGCGATTCATTGATCAGGTTAAGCGTCGGAATTGAAGATGCAGATGACCTGATTGAGGATTTGAATAGGGCGATAGGATAAACGCTATTTTGTAAGGAGTGGGGTAAAAAATGCTCATTGAATATAAAAACCGCTTGAAGTTCATCAGATTTTTATTGGTGAACAAGGCCGGTTTATTTTGGTATGGTCATTGCAAACCTGTAGTATAAAACTTTTAAACTATGGGTGGTTCACTTTTGTATATAGTCGCTGTGATTCTTATCATAGGCTGGCTACTTGGGTTCTTCGTTTTTAACGCTGGGTCCATAATACATGTATTGCTGGTTATAGCCGTTATTGCGATCATTTTACGTCTTATCCGCGGCCAGAATCCAGTCTGAATTATTGCGCCGGCATTAGGCAGGTTTAATAGCGACTTTCATAGGTCGACTGCTAATTTTGCGTGATGCCGGTGCACCTAAAAGAATTTCTTGATAATAAGGTAAGGGAATATAATCGTCCTTCTTTTATTAGGGAGGATCCGATATCAATCCCTCATCTGTTTACTCAAAAACAAGATATTGAAATTGCAGGCTTCTTTGCTGCAATTTTTTCATGGGGAAACCGAACTACCATTATTAATAAAAGTAAAGACTTAATGCAGCGAATGGATAATTCGCCGTATGCATTTGTAAAGGATCTAAGAGCAAAAGAGTTAAAAAACCTCAGGGGATTTAAACATCGTACTTTCAACACCGACGATCTTTATTATTTTATAGAGTTTCTTCATCAACATTATTCGGCATATAATTCTTTGGAAACAGCTTTTTTTCCCGTTCATGATCACAATACCGAACAAGGCCTGATAAATTTTAAAAACTACTTTTTTTCATTTGAGCATTTAAGAAGAACGGAAAAGCATATCTCCTCTCCTTTACAAAGGTCGACTTGCAAAAGATTAAACATGTTTTTACGCTGGATGGTGAGAAATGACAGGAAGGGAGTGGATTTCGGTTTATGGACAAATATTTCACCTGCACAACTTGTTTGCCCGATCGATGTGCATGTTGCAAGAGTGGCAACAAAGTTAGGATTGCTTAAAAGAAGAAAGGTTGACTGGCTGGCAGCAGTTGAACTTACTGACGCATTACGACAATTAGATGTAAATGACCCGGTGAAATATGACTTCGCCTTGTTTAATCTTGGAATAGTTGAAAAATTCTAGAACATAAACAGTCTTTCCCGGCCTCCGACCTTTTTCTTTACTCCTGCTGGTCTTACATTATACGTAAATGTTGCCAGGAAGTAACGGCCTAAAATGTTATTTTCTGTCGTAGTTACGGTATTCCGGTTTGCCGTTACCCAAATACTTTGATTGCGATCGAGAATGTCGTTTACAGCAAATTTTAAAACTGCTGCTTCATTTTTCAACATTGTTATATTCAATGCGCCATTCCATCGAATAGTTTCTTTTGGATAGCCCGAAGGTATGCTTCCGTTGTATGCATATGAGATTTGGGTTTCCCAGATAAGATGTTTTGGCCAGCGCAACACAAGTTCATTTCCCCAATCATAATTACTTACTTTTAGTTCCTGAAAATAATCATTGGTGTATTTTGTAAAGTTCCTTCCAAAGCTATAATTCATGTTCCATTCAAATTTGTCATTGAGGTTTAAACCAACACCAAACCAATGATTATAATTGAAAGTAGTTTGCCAGCTTTGGATACCATTAAACAGCATACGACTCTTGGTAACGCCCATCCAGTTACCGGTATTCCACATAAAGATCCTGTTCTGCTTATTCTTGTATTGCTTGTTAATATTCCAGTTCATGCTGTAATTCTGAGTACCATCTGCATTAACTGGCATGCTCGTTTGCACTCCCCTTGCATCAACAGTTATGCTTTGTACAATATCATTTTGAGTAAATGAGCTGCTGACATAACCTCCAACATTGATATATCGCTTTGCATCATTAAAATAATAGTTCAGTGAAAAATTATCTCTTTTTGACGATAACAGGTTAGGATTGCCTTTAATAATAAAATAAGGATTACTCAGATCAGTGACAGGATTAAGGGAAGTATACCCGGGAAGAATTATATCCCTGTTATACCCAATATTGAGTTGTTTATATACAATGGAGAATACCGGCAATATATTAAACTGTTGTTGTTCTATTAAAGTGTTGGAAGATATCATGCGGTTATTTACATGCTGATTAAGAAATCTTACAGATGGGGTTATCGTAAAATCTTTCCATTTATATTCAAGACCGGCTCCAAGGAAAGCGCGGTTACTGATCCTTCTGAAATCACTGCTCAATGCCGTGTTCAGAACATCGAACTTGTCATTTCCATTTACACTGTTAAAAGTGCCTACTCCATTATGGAGTTTACTGTATTCATAGCGACCGGCGAGTCGCATTGTAAAATGTTTACTAAATGGTTCACTATAATTGAACATGAACATCACATCTGTTCTTGGAATTCTTTCCTTTCTTAATTGTGAATAAAGACTATCATATACAACGGGATAGTAATAGCTTATATCTGACTCAGATATATAATTATTGAAACGGTTATTAATATCCAGGTTGTGATTGATGTTCAATCGTCTCCCTTTCTTTTTCTTTGATAACCGTGTGATAGCTATCCCGTGCCGATAAATACGGGTTGTGGCATCGTTATATTGGTTTACATCTCCATCACTCAATTGCCCGATCTTACTATTGTTCCCGGTAATATCACTAAAACGGTCTTCATCCTGTAAACCGATAAGATAGCTGGCATTAAAAAGAATATTTGTTACAGAATCGGGTTTTAGTCTTGCGCCGAATCCAAAATTATGTGTATGCGTAATGAAATCGCCGGTAAGTCTTGTCGTTGTATTGATGACCGTATCTCCATTATATTGGGCAAGGTTCGTATTTGTCCGCCGGTCGCTATTCACATTTCCACTAAAATATTGCAGGTATAAAGATTGCTTCTTATTAGGGGCATGATTAATATTAAACCCAATTCCATTACTTGTAGAAATACCTCCAAAATTTTGAGAGCCGCCAAAATTTATTCCATTAATGGAAATACCGCTGCCCCCCGGGTTGTTCCAAACACTTGTACTGTTGCTTGCACTATTGCTTCTTATCCTGTCAAACCCTCCCGCTGACATTAATTCTGAATAGCTAAAGCCGGTGCGGTTTAAATTGTTCATATATCCAAGCACACTTACCTGCAATGTATCGCGGTAAACATTTGCAATGCCGCCTGCTTCGTAAAGTTTATCAGTGCCAGCCCCGGCATACATTTTTCCAAACCAGCCTTTCTTAACCCCTTTCTTCAACGTAATATTAATAACCTTACCGACATTGTTAAGATTATCATCTCCATTTCGCATAGCCTCTTCTTTGTCATCCGTTACCTGTACCTTATCAATTACATTAGCCGGTAAATTTCTTGTTGCCATCTTTGGATCATCACCGAAGAATGTTTTACCGTCAACCAGTATCCTGTTTACGGGTTTGCCATTCACAACAATATTTCCTTCCTTATCTACCATCACGCCGGGAAGCTTTTTCAGCAGGTCTTCCACTAAGGCATTAGGCAATGTCTTAAAAGCTGACGCATTAAACTCAATCGTATCTTTTTTCATGATCACTGGTGGCCGCTCTGCATACACCAATATTTCGTCGAGTGTTTTTGAATCTGTAGTAAGCGGGACAGGGCCAATATCCAGGGTTGTTTGGGAAGCAGTTATATTGAATTCTTTCCTGTAAATGCTATATCCTGAATAAGAAATCACAACACGGCAATTCATGTCGAACGGAATACCCGGCACTTTGAAATCACCATCAGGTGTGCTTAAGCGATAGGTTATAATGGCTGTGTCCGAAGCCTTGAAGACAGTAACAGTAGCAAAGCCAAGCGGTTTTGTTGTTGCCGAATCAATAATTCTTCCTTTCAATGTTCCCTGCGACCATGTTAGGATGCTGAAAAAGAAAATTAATGTGGTAAACAGTAGGGTTTTCTTCATGTTGTTAAGTTATGGCTACACGACGAACGAATTTATACGATACATTTCGTATCTGACGGGTTGTCGTTGCCCTTTTACGGGATTTTTTGACGAATGGTCGATAACATGGATGAACATGTGATAAAGCCAGAATAATAGAATGTTGAATTAAATTTGATAAATGAAGGATGGGCAGGTATTGCAGGAATTGTCCAAGGAGCTTGATATTATTTTAAATAAAAATAATTTCAATTTGGGTAAACAGCTATTGTCTGAAAGAATAAATGAGCTGATAGATACCAATTTTCAAAAATTAGTTTCAATCCTTTACCGGATGGATATAAGTGAATCCAAATTGAAACAATTGCTTGCAGATAACCCGGGCACCGACGCAGGATTAATTATTGCTGACCTGATGATCCAACGACAGGAAGAAAAAATAAGGACCCGTCAGCATTTCAGCAAAAGGGATGAAAATATCAGTGATGAGGAGAAGTGGTGAATAGCGAACAGAAAGTAAAAGTGTGCCCTTCGCTTCGCTCTGGGTAAACTGTGCAACAGAAGTAAAATAGTAGCAATACAGCTGGCTACCTAATCCTTTTTCTCAAACATCAGTGCCTTTACTTTTTCTTTATCTTCTTTTTCATTTTTTAGGTCGAACATGGTTCC
>CBFGXP010000060.1:0-18639 GCA_965652775.1 uncultured bacterium | reverse complement strand
AGTAAGCTTGTATTTATGATCCGAATGTCGGGTCTTACTTTTTCAACTTCCTGTGCATACCATAATGGATAAGTATCATTATCTCCAAAACAGAAAAGAATGGCATTTGGCGCACAGCTTTCCAAATAATTTTTTGCATCATCTCTTGCCAATGTCTTTTTACTGCGATCATGGTCATCCCATTCCTGGCTGGCCATTAGTATTGGCACTATCATACAAATAGCTGCTGTTGCGATATTTAAGACTCTTTCATTTTCTCCTTTGGAAGAGATCGCTTTTAGTAATGCTGGCAGGCCTGCACTTAAAATTGCATAGACTGCCGTTACCATCAGTGAAGTTTTTATAACTGCACCACCAGGCATGTACGTCATGCTAAACGCAGTAATTGCAAAAGTGAGCACCGAGCCAAATAAAATAGTATTGAATGAATTCTGTTTTATTTCCCTTGTCAATTTTACAAGAGCTGTTACCGCCAAACCTATCCAGATTGCAAATGCATAGAACGAACCTACAAAGGCATAATCTCTTTCACGGGGTTGATTGCCCGGCATATTCAGGTAAAGTCCGATCGCAATTCCAGTAAAGAAGAAAAGCAGGAATGTAACTACCCAGTCATTCTTTTTCTTTATGAAATGATAGACACAACCAAGTATGCCAAGCAGGAAAGGAAGAAGGAATAGTTTGTTGTTTGCCTTATTGTTTTTTAAAGAATCAGGTAGTTTGCTTTGATCGCCGAGCATTTGTTTATCGATAAATGAGATACCAGTTTGCCAGTTTCCATCACGGCGATTACCAAAGCCCTGCAGATCATTTTGCCTGCCAGAGAAATTCCACATGAAGTAGCGCCAATACATCAGTCCCATCTGGTAACTGAAAAAGAAGTTCAGGTTATCAGCATAAGTTATCGGGGGATCATAAGCGATACCGCCGTTTGCATCCTGGTACCGCCCCTTATTTAACCAATCTATATAAAAATCTAAATGATCCTGTTGATTGGTAATATCCCAGATACGTGGAAAAAACATTTCATCTTTAGGATCGAATTTATAATCGATCTCGGGGCCCAGCTCCACATATTTATTACCCAGTTTACCCCAACGCATTCCTTTTCTTTTCAGATCGATTGGCCGGGCCCCAAAATGAGGTCCTTTCACGATTGGCGCCGATCCATATTGCTCACGGGCAAAATAAGAGGCAAGTGTTGCGGGATTGTCAACATTACTCATATCAATTCCAGGATTTGCGCTGGAGCGGATAAGTGAAGTAACATAGGTTGAGTAACCAAGCATCACAAAAAGAAAGCACCACACGCCGAGCCGCAGCATAGGCAGGCTGCGTTGACGTGCAAGTCTTAATAAGAACCAGCAAAGAGCTCCGAGCAGTACAAAAAAGAATGCAAAGCCTGTAAAGAATGGAAGCCCAAAACCATTCACAAACATGCGATCAAACGCCGCTGAGGTCCTTGGAATGATATAGACCATTCCCCACAGTATCAATCCTGTCAATACGCAACTGATAAGAAAAGCAAAAATTGATTTACGAACTGTAGGTGTATGTTTTTTATAGAAATAGATCATTACGATCGCCGGCACCGTCAACAGATTCAGCAAGTGAACGGTAATAGAGAGACCAAGCATGAAAAAGATGAAAACAATCCACCTGTCGGCCCTGTTCCTCTCAATATTATCTTTTGCGAGTTCGTAAGCATGTTCCCATTTCAACATGGCCCATATGATGAGGGCCGTAAAGAACGAAGACAACGCATAAACCTCAGCTTCCACCGCACTAAACCAGAATGTATCACTAAAAGTGAAGGCCAACGCACCAACCACACCTGATGCCATCACTGTAAATGTTTGTTGCTGTGTTAATCCCTCGCCGTGATTAACGAACATTTTACGGGCAAAATGAGTGATCGTCCAGAAAAGAAACAAAATCGTAAATCCGCTGGCTACAGCACTTAAGAGGTTGACAGCGCTGGCAGCATTTGCAGCATTGCCGCCACTAAACAATACAATAAACAAGCGGCCAAGCATTGTGAAAAGAGGTGATCCGGGAGGGTGAGGAATTCCAATTTCATTTGCGCAGGCGATAAATTCACCACAATCCCAAAAACTTGCCGTGGCCTCTCTTGTAAGTGTGTAAGTAGCAGTTGCAATCACCAATATTACCCAGCCGGTAATATTGTTTACTTTCCTGAAATTCATAAAGATTTGATTTTATTCCCTTTTTGGTTGGAATGGGCAAAAATAGGGTTTCAACAGAAGATTTCGCTTTTCTCGCAAGCAAAACAATATTTAAAATATTTAACAAATTCAACACTACAAAAGCAACGAGGCGATCTGTTTCCATGAATCAGCTCTTTTATGCCTGCCTGGATTTTTTAGTTGATTATGTGGCTGCGAAAAAAGAATGGTTGTTCCTTTAAACTGATCAAGATTTTTGAAATGATCGTCGATCATGATGTCGGCATCAATGATTGTTTTACTCCCGCAAAAAACAATTTGTTGCCAGTTTACAAAACTGAAATGTTCATTTAGCCATTCTAATTTTTCCGGAAGACTTTGCGGAAATTCCATCGCAGCTGAAACAATGAATAATTCGTAGGCTTCATTTAACCCGGCCAATATTTCCACGCTGTCTTTAACTACCGGCGCTGTTCTGAAAAACCCTTTTGCATAAACGTATTCATTTATTTTAGGGAAAGCCTTTCTTTCTTCAATACCAATTACTTCGTCCAATGGCCTTCTTTTGCCAAAATCCTTTTCATCATAGCGGAAAAACTGTTCATAAACATCGGCAAGTACGCCATCCATGTCTACTGCTAATCGTTGCATGCTCATTCAAAGTTTATTCTTACAGTCTGGTAATAAAGTTGATTTTGCAAAATTTGCCTTGATTGCGAACCTTTTTCAGAAAATCCTTTTAATCCAAGGAGTCCGGCGGCATTTCCTTTGTTAATGGCGATTTCAAGATAGCCGGCGCTGTTAAACAAAGCCAGCTTTTCACCTTCAGGTACATCAGCATAAGTTTCGCTGATATGATCGATCACTTCATCTCTTTTAAAATTTATTTTAAAGCCGCGACCTTTCCGCAACTCTTCAAACTCATGGCGGGTAATGTTTACAATTACATTTTCAAAATTGTCAATGAAAATGATCTGGCCATCGATCCAATCATCTCCAATTGCTGGTCTTAATGGATTTTTTTCAACATACGCTATGTCCGGCTGGCCGATATTTTTAATTGATTCGCCATTTGTCAACTGGTTAATGGTGTTTCCAAAAACATCGACACAATGCAAGGTGTTCTTCATTTTTCCATCCTGCCAGGGAATACCGATAACTATTTCCGGTTTCTCTTCAAGGATCATTGTAAGCAAGCCGTTGTTGGCGCAAAAAAGGTATTGGTTATTATGAAAAGCCAATAATAAGTGGTCCTGGTTTTTATCAAAAAGATTTACCAGGATAATATGATAAGTAAAATCAGGAAAATTCTTTATTGAATTTCGGCAAACATAGGAGGCTTGAGGATAGTTAAACGGCGCAATATTGTGTGATATGTCAATTAACCGGAAATCCGGATTAATGCTAAGCAACCTGGCTTTTATGGCCCCCGCAAGGTAGTCGTGATTACCAATATCAGAGGTCAGGGTTAGTAATGGCATTTAACGATTGCAGATTTAAGATTGCAGATTTCGGGTTTTTTGGCCTAAAACAAAAATTATTTCAGATTCTTTCTTAATTCTAAAATCATCGGTCCGAAGTCTAAAATCACTTGACAAGTTTTCCATCTTTATAAAAAAACTTTCTTACAAGTTTGTCAGCAAGTCCCGGGAAAAACTTATTCATAAACACGGTTTGTTTTCCCTGGAACGTCATCACTACAGTTCGTTTTCTTTTTTCAATTGCTGATAAGATTCTCGTTGCACATTCTTCTGCTGTCATCATTTTATCTTCATCCATCGGGCTTTCACCCTGTGCTTCTCCTTCTTTATTTAAGGCAGCATTTCGGATATTGGAAGTGGTAAAGCCAGGACATACCCACATTACGTTCACACCCGTTTCAAGAAGTTCTGTCCTGATTGCTTCCATCCATCCCTGCAATGCATATTTCGATGCCGAATAACCGCTTCTGCCCGGCAACCCACGATACCCGGCAATCGACGAAACACCAACGATCGTTCCTTTTCTGTCTATTAAGAACGGCAAAGCATATTTGGTACAATAAACTGCGCCAAAAAAATTAATCTCCATCACCTTTTTGATCACATCCACAGAAGCATCTTTTAATTCTGCCCGCATCGATATACCCGCGTTATTAATAAGCACATCGATGCCGCCATAAATTTTATGACTCATATCAATAAAACGGCGGCAATCATTTTCGTTGCTGACATCCGCAACCATAGTATGCAGCGCCGCGGAGGGGTATTGTGTCTGTAAAAGATAAAGTTTGTCATGATTTCTGCCGCAGGTGGAAACTTTTGCACCTTCTTTGATCAGCTCTTCAACAAGTGCTTTGCCTATTCCATCCGTTCCACCGGTTACGATAACTACTTTATCTTTGAAATAAGAAGACATAACAGTTGCTTGTGTTACAAACGTACTCTAAAAAAGCAAGTAATAAAAAAGGCCCTGGTTAACCAGAGCCATGTGATCCCGCAGGGATTCGAACCCTGGGCCCCAACATTAAAAGTGTTGTGCTCTACCAGCTGAGCTACGAGATCATCAAATTGTCATTAAGACCCTTTATTTTTGGGAGTGCAAAAATACAGTCCTGCGTCCTTTAAGCCAAAACTTTTTGTCTTTGTTAAGAAATATTGTTGGCTTTTAGAATTCATAGCTTCATCTTTGCGATATCGAAAATCCTTTAAAGCAACCCATTATCTGAAAACACCGATAAATTAACCATTAACCCAATGTTCCTTCATGGAGAAAGAAAAATCATCCGTTGAAATAACCAGCATTTTCCCCAAAACACCAGAAATGATTGTTATAAAAGGCAGGCAAAGTGAATACATGCCTTTGCCCTCACAATCTCTATATGTGGACCTTAAGAAGTTTGCAAGAGTAAAAGAACCTGCCGCTTTTCAATTAAATCTTCCGTTGGATAGTTTATGGAACAGAATGGTTAAACGCACATGTGATGTATTTTTATCAACCGTAATTATTCTCGGCCTGTTGAGCTGGCTCATGCCAATCATCGCACTACTGATAAAACTTGATTCTAAAGGGCCCGTTTTCTTTTTACAAAAAAGAAATAAAAGAGATGGAAATGTCTTTACGTGTATTAAATTCCGTTCGATGATTGAAAATGATGATGCTGATCATTTGCCCGCGACTGAAGGCGATGAAAGAATTACCAGGTTTGGCAGGTTTTTACGGAATTATTTTCTCGACGAACTCCCACAGTTTTTTAATGTCCTGATGGGTGATATGTCCTTTATTGGCCCACGTCCACATATGATCAATGAGAATAACAAATATGAAGAGATCATTGATCATTACAATTACCGGCATAAAGTGAAACCCGGCATTACCGGTTTATCCCAGGCAATGGGTTATGTGGGAGAAACAAGAAACATACAAGCTATGAAAGACCGTGTACAGCTTGATATTTTTTATGTCAGGCATTGGTCTTTCTGGTTCGACATAAAAATACTGTGGCACACGCTTCGCACGATGGCAGGCTTTTGATGGTGCTTCTCAAATAATTTTTACTGCGTTAAGGGAATAATTATCTTTCTGTCTTATCCGTTTAAAACGATTGAAAGAAAAATTCAAACATATTTTTCTTGCGCTTACTATTGCAGAAAGGCGACAGTTTTGGATATTGATAGCATTGAATGCATTGATCAGCGTTATCGATATTGCTGCATTGGCTTTTTTGCTTGTCGTTATTAGTTTTTATATAAACAATCGCGTCGAAGGACTTGATTTTTTGCCTTCCTGGATGTTAGATCCCAATTCAGTATCACTCATTGCTTTTTTTCTTATCCTCTTTGGCTTAAAAAATCTTTTGGGAATTTCAATTTCTAACAGGCAATATGGTTTTATCAGCCGGGTGGCTGTGCGCATATCCAGAAACAAATTAGAAAGCTATCAACGGGGAAAATTTGAAAATTTTATCAACATCGACTCTTCAGAACTTATCCGGAAAATCGCTTTTCAACCGTTCGAATTTTGTGAGCATATCTTGCTGGGCCTTCAACAGGTCATCATTCAGTTATTTCTTATTGTGATGACTATTGCTGCAATTCTCATCTATAACGCAAAACTATTTGTGTTGCTATTAGTCATCTTACTACCACCGGTAATACTTGTGTTTTTTATCATCAAAAGGAGAGTTGCTGCTGCAAAAAAAAATATACATGCCAGCAATGAGAGCTCATTCCGGTTCCTGCTGGATGCAATGAAGGGGTTTGTAGAAGGCAATATTTACCAACGCAATGATTTTTTTCTGGACCGGTTTAATTCTGCAAGACAAATATTCGGTAAGCATTTGTTCGATTCACATGCAATACAGGCCATGCCCACCCGGATCATCGAAACTTTTGCCGTGCTGGGGTTATTTTTTCTGATTGTTATTGCTAAATGGTCGGGCGTAAATAACAATGCTGCACTTATTTCTATCGGAGCTTTTATGGCTGCGGCTTATAAGATCATACCCGGAATAGTGAAGATCATAAATGCAAGCGGGCAATTAAAAGCCTATGAGTTTTCGATTTATGACGCCGTTTCTGTAAAGAGCGCAATTAAGGAAGAGCAGGAAATACCATATGAGCCCATTTCCACAATTACACTGGAAAAGATCGATTTCAAATATGGCGAACATGTAGTGTTAAACGATTTTTCCCTATGTGTTAAAAAAGGGGATTTTATTGGTATTACTGGTATGTCAGGAAAGGGTAAAACGACTATTTTAAATCTGATGCTTGGATTTTTGACACCAGGCAGCGGGAAGATTTTAGTAAACGATATTTCAGTTTCTCCGCAGGAATTAAGAGAATATTGGCCAGGAATTTCTTATATGAGACAACAATCATTTCTTATCCATGATTCTATTATACGGAATATAACTCTGCAGGAAAATAAACATGATGAGGAAAAGTTGAAACAAGTATTGAAAGTATCCGGGCTAAAAGATTTCATCGATAGTATGCCTGAAGGAGCTAATAAAATGATTGCGGAAAATGGTAAAAACATCAGCGGTGGTCAGCAACAACGGATCAACATTGCAAGAGCTTTGTACAAGGATGCCGACCTGGTACTGCTTGATGAACCTTTTAATGAACTTGATGAGACGTCTGCTATTTTATTGGTTCAGCATTTCAGGGAAATGACAAGGGCCGGAAAAATGCTCATAATGATCACCCATGATAGCAAGAGTCTTTCTTATTGTGATAAAATAATTTCTCTAAATGAGTAAAGCAAAAACACTGGTCGTTCTCATACCGGCTTTCCCTAAGGATGAATCGGAAAAGAACTGGCTTCCGACTCAACAACTGTTTTTGCGTTGGATAAAAAAGCTTTTTCCGAAAATAAATATTATTGTTTTGAGTTTTGTTTATCCTGACCGTATATCAGAATATGAATGGGAGGGGTTGAAAGTGTTCAGTTTTAATGGCATGAAATTTCGGAAGCTACGACGATTATTATTTTGGAGAAAAATTTGGAAGCAACTCAAAAAGATCAATGATGAACAGAAAATAAGCGGCATATTAAGCTTCTGGTGTGGCGAATGTGCATTGATAGGGACTTATTTTGGTAAACGATATTCCATTGACCATCGCATTGTGATTTGCGGACAAGACGCCCGGAAAAAAAATAAGCTGGTAAAATTTATCAGGCCCGGTGCAAGTGAACTGGTTGCCTTATCAGATTTTTTGGCCGATGAATTTTATCGAAATCATCATATCAAACCGGCCCACGTGGTTCCCAATGGCATCGATAGTTCTATGTTCTCATCAGGGACTGAAACAAAAGATATTGATGTAATAGGAGTGGGCTCATTAAGTATACTCAAACAGTATGAGATATTTGTGAACATAGTTGCTGAGCTTAAGAAGATAAAGCCGGGGATCAAAGCAGTACTGTGCGGTGATGGTGAAGATAGGGAACGCATTAAAAAGATCATTAAGGACCTTTCGTTAGAAGATACGATCGATTTACCGGGAATGCTCGTTCCTACAGAAGCTATCCGGATGATGCAAAGGGCAAAGATATTTTTACATCCCTCATCTTATGAAGGATTCAGTGCTGCATGTCTTGAGGCTTTATATGCGGGAGCAAATGTTATCAGTTTTACGAAGCCTATGCATCATGATATTCCAAACTGGCATATTGTAAAGACAAAAAATGAAATGCTTAAGAAGGCTTCAGATTTATTGCAGCAGGACCATTATTTTGATGACAAGGTGATTGTTTACACTGTTGAAGACAGTGTAAAAAAGCTGATTCAATTGTTTGATAATTTACAGGAATAAAAATGAGAATTGTTGACGTAAGCTATAATTATGATGATTCTTTGGCGACGGAAGAAGAATTGCTGGAACAGCATTATACTACTGTTGGTTGGGCGGAGGCGCTTGCAAAAAAAGGAGTGGAAGTGATTGTTCTCAAAAGATTTTTCAAGAACAGTTCGTTTAGAAAAAATGATGTTCAATATTTTTTTATAAAAGACAACTATAGTGACGGCGTTCGGTCATGGCAACTACCGGTCAGGCTTTTTAAAAAAATTGCTACACTCCAACCAGACATCGTTCACCTGCATCATTTCTCCCGTTCATTGCAAACATTCATTCTACGTTTTTTTTTAAAGCATAAAACAGCCCTTGTGATCCAGCATCATGGAGGGCCAACTCCAAGAGGTCTAATAAAATCTATACATGATGGTTTTAATTCAATTGCAGATGCTTTCTTTTTTACTACCGTGGAGCAGGGAAAAGAATGGTTCCCGAATAAAAAAATGCATCAGAAAATATTCCCGGTAATGGAAGGTTCCACTTTTTTTGACTTCGCCAATCGGAATGATGAAAGAGAACTCTATTATCATGATAGAAATGAAACGAGAAAAATCAGCGGGGTGAGTGGCGATCCCGTTTTTCTATGGGTAGGAAGACTCGATGAGAATAAAGATCCTTTGGCTGTTCTTGGTGGTTTTGAAGAGCTGTTTCTAAAACACCCTGCTGCAAAATTGTATATGATATATAACGATCAGCAATTGATGGGAGAGGTAAAAACCAGGATTGACAGCTCCGGTATCCTGAAACAACAAGTTCGGCTATTAGGGAAAATTCCGCATCGGGAAATCCAGAGCTATTACAACAGTGCTGATTATTTTGTGCTGGGAAGCCATTATGAAGGCAGTGGATATGCACTGAGCGAGGCACTGCGTTGTGGATGTGTTCCAATTATCACGGATATTCCAAGTTTCAGAATGATGACAGGAAACGGACAATTGGGAGGATTGTGGGAACCGGGAAACAGCCACTCATTTATACAAGCAGCAAATAAGGCAATGAACAAATCATTGAAAGAAGAAGCAGAAAGATGCGTTGATTTTTTTAAAAAGAATCTTTGTTTTGATGCAATTGCAGACCAGGCTTTAATACATTATCAGGAAATAATGGGAATTCGTAGTAATAAAAAAAGGTAACTTTTATTTTTTAGTCACTTCATACAAGTACAAATTGCTCCCTTTTTCAATGGCCCCTGTATATTCGTCAAACAAGGTCACTTTATAATTTGTAAGAAATAAGCTATCGATCCTTGTAATATTTTGCGGTGACTGCATCGTTATCATAAAGATGTTTTTTAAATTCTCTTTCTCAAACAGCGCATTCATGCCTTCATAATACCGATAACGGGAATTTAACATCCGTTTTATTTCCTGGTCCCACTGTAAAAACGATTTTTCTTTTTGCAGGTCTATGCAATAGGCAGTTGTATCCATATGTGCTGAAATAGTATTCACGCACCAATAATCTGTTACCCATTTACCGCCTTCAGGGACCTTTCTAATTAATTCTTTTACCCGGACTCCATTTGAAAATGGATGTTCGATTTCCTTCGCTGCGGAAAAGGCTCCCGCGATTATTTGAATCATCAGTAAAGCTGTAAGGATCTTATTTTGATTTCGGGTAATAATGTTATTGTAACAAAACAACCAGCAAGCCGCCAGGAATCCAATGAAAACAAACCCCACCTGTCTTGAATTTGCAAAAGGGATAATTAAGGAAAGAAGAAAGAAGATTAATAAAATCGCCATATAAAAGAAAAGCACTTTTTTATCCCTTCTAAAAATTACTATTGTAAAAAACAAGATCGCCATTGAAAGCAAACCAATGATCCATTTTAAAAAAGAAAACTCAGTTTGCGCCTCAGTTAAGAAATTCGTATTCCAGAAATGATAATTCCACCAGGCAGGTATAGGAAGAAATGCCCGAACAGGAGCTTTTACCATGGCAGGAATTCTAGCCGTATCCCACCGCTGCAACCAGAAATCAGCGTTTAGTGAGCTATCGGAAGGAGGAAAAATAAAATAGGCCGGCGGAATTAATACCATCAACCCAATTGCCACGTGCAAAATCACGGGTGTTTTATTTTTTCCAATGAAGTTCAGCAGGAAATAAATATGAAAACCTACGGCCAGCGCCAATGCAAGTAAATGGGTGTTGGCCAATAGAAAGAGAAAAAAATAATACGCCAGGAGCTTATACTTAAAATTTTTATGCAGAATGATGCAGAGAGAAAACGCACATAAAAGTCCTATTGCATAATTTCTGCTAAAAACACCATATTCATACAAAAAGAAATAGCCAAAAGGAACAAGTGATCTTGTAACAAGGGGAAAGGGTGAAACAAATAGGATAAGAAAGCTAATAGCTATGGCGATTAACAACTGAACCCATTGAATCATCATAACATCATGGGTGAATTTTGAAACGATCCACAAAATGCTGTACCAAACCGGAGGGTGGCCCTCATATCTTGTATTGGATATCAAATCCGTAAAACTATTACTGGCTTTCGCAATATTCCAGCTATGCACTTCATCACCCCATAATTCGTGATGAAAAATTGTCGCAGCAGAAACAATAATGTAAGCAATAAAGACGCACCATAAGACAGGGTTATTAAATGAATATTTGATTTGTGTTAATTTCACGGATAAGAGATTATAGCAGAGGTTCAATGACTTTTTGGTTATCTCTGGATGCTTTTAAATATGGGTTCTTATTCCACAAGACATTCCACATTGATTTGAATCCTGCCCGCATCATTGCTTTGTTACCTGAAAATAGAAAGCTGATCATGTTTCCTGTTAATGACCAAAGCAACGATCTCCTTTTAATTTTGCGTAAGCTTTTCTTAGTTTGTATAAAATAATCAAGTGCCAGCACACGCCGGTAATATTGTATTGGCTTCATTAAGCGATTAGCTGTTTCCTGCTGATGATAAACATGGGTATCAGTAACAACATGAATCCCACCACCTGGAAAACCTGCGATCACACCGTAATTCTCTCCGATGCCATGGCGGTCAAGTACTTCATCAAAAGGAGAATGTAACAGCCATTCTTTTTTAACCAGGGATCCGCCAAGACTATAAACTGGCGCAAAGAAGTTATCGCTTGAAAGATCTGTGATAACTGGCCAACCGGCCCTGGAAATGTGATTGCCCCTGTGTTGATAGTATTTTTTTATCTTTTTAATCACAAAATTATCTGCTGAACAATTTATCGGCCCCCAAATGCCAAGTCCGAAAATATATTTCCAATATAGATATTTGGCAGAAGTTTCAGGATAACTTTCCGTCCACGAATCGCCATTTTTTTGCAGCCATAAACCCGAGACTGCCCCAATATCAGGATGGTTATTTATATGGCTTCTGAGCTTTTGTAAATAATCATCAGGTATTTCAATATCATCATCACACAGAAATATCCATTCAGATTTTGCCTGTTTTATTCCGGTATTGCGCTGAATGCAAACCGATCTCTCTGAAGAGATATAATAGATCGGAATATTTTTGAACGTGGAATATTCATCGGGATCAAGTATGTCATTTCCTGAATCAACAATTATCACTTCATGAATAGGGTAAGTCGATCGATCAAGATTAGCTAATAGCGAAAGCAGTCGCAATTTGCGGTCGGCGGTTGGTATAACTACACTTATCTTCATTCTATACTTAAAAAATCAGGTCATGAAAGTAACGAGATAAAATAAATAATGAACAGCCAATATTTCCCGATAAGGCTAAAATTCGGGCAACTTTATATATGTAATATTTTGAAAGACTCTAATAATTTATGGGAAAAGAACTTTATTTTAAGATTCACTAAAAGAAACTCATAGAGAGATAAGCAACCCGATAAGCAACTGCAAAAGATCTAGTCGCTTCGTAGTCTTTACCGATTTTACTTTTATCTTTATTTGTATGGAAAGAAAAAAAATGATGGGCTTTTTTATTAAAAACCGACCTCTTTTTCATTTCCTTTTTCCGATCTTCTTCGTTTTCCATGGTTTTACTGTCAATTATGATTCGGTTCCGGTTGGCGAGACGCTTTGGCTGACATTACAATACATAGCGATCAGTTTATTAATTGCAGGACTTTTCTGGTTCTTATATCGCGATGTTGCTAAAGCAAGCCTCGCTGCAATAGTGATCATGGCTTTTCATTTCTTTTTTGGTAATGTTCTTGATTTTCTAAAAGATCATTTTCCTCAAAGCTTTTCCCGTTACAGGTATTTTATCCCAATCAGCATTTTCATTTTACTGCTGTGGTTTCTATGGCTGAAGAAAAGAAAAAAAAGTTTGTTCATGCTTACTTTCTATTTGAACATTCTGTTTGCTATTTTAATAATGGTGGATGCAGGATGGCTGATATCTAAAATACCGGCAGCAAAGGGAAAAAAAGCATTTAATCCCGGTGCTGAGGGTTTTACCATTTGCGATACTTGTCCCAGGCCTGATATCTTTTTCATCATTCCTGACCAATATGCTGGTTATACCTCGCTGAAAGATGTTTTTGATTTCGACAATACTGATTTTGAAAACCAATTAAGGGCACGGGGATTTCATATTGCTAAAAGTAGCATCAGCAATTATAATTTCACTCCATTTTCTGTTGCCTCTACATTAAATATGGAATTGCTTTCTTTAAAAAAGGGACAGCAGAATTTCAATACGGTCGGTTATAGTTATGAGGTGATCAGGAACAGCAGGGTTTTAAAATTCCTTTCTGCTTCGGGTTATCGTTTTTATAATTGTTCGATTTTTGATTTTGATGATCAACCGGCTCATAAATACACTGCTTTTTTGCCTTATGGAATTAAGTTAGTGACGGCTCAAACATTTAGTAAACGCCTCGCAGACGATTTCCGACAGGATGTGCTGGACGGAAAATTAGGACTGAAAAAACTTCAAAAAAAAATTGCTTATGACAATCTTCATTTCAACGATACGATCATGGCTATTACCGCTAAAATTGCTACAGAAAAAATAAAAGAACCGAAATTTGTTTATACACATCTTATGATGCCACACTATCCTTATTATTTTGATAGTAAAGGTAATCCTGCGCCCATAGAAAAGCTGGGAGGATTGAACAGGGTTAATGCTAATGACTATATTGAATACCTCCAATACGGCAATAAAAAGTTGCTTGAGCTGACCGACAAAATATTATCCGGTTCTGCTTCACCACCCATTATTATTATTTTGAGTGACCATGGCTTTCGTCATCCTGAAAAAAATGCAGATCCGGCCTATGATTTTATAAACCTGAATGCAGTTTATTTCCCTGATGGAAATTATAGCCGGTTTTATGATGGCATCAGTAATATGAACCAGTTTAGGTTGGTCTTTAATCAATATTTTGGTCAGCGGCTACCCCTGTTAAAAGATTCTACAACGAGTCTCCGGGATTAATTATTTTAAACAGGCAACCCTTTTACCAATTAAGGTGATTTAAGTATATCAGGATTGGTCAAATGAGCAAACTTCTTTTCACACATTCTTATTTTCTGCGTTTCGATCATAAGCAATGGGAAACGGGCTTACCGTACGCTCCATTGGGAACTTTATATGCTGCTGCATTGATGCGGGAACAGGGGCATGAAGTTGCACTTCATGACGTAATGTTTTCAAAAGGTCCGGAGGAGATCATACAAGCGATCGAGCAATTTCGACCGGACATGGTCGTGTTATACGATGATGGGTTTAATTACCTCACTAAAATGTGCCTCACCAATATGAGGGATGCAGCATTTAAAATGAGTAAACTGGCAAAGGAGCGGGGCTGCACCGTGGTAGTGTCCAGTTCTGATTCAACAGATCATTATGAAGACTATATTAATGAAGGAGCGGATTTTATTCTTCTTGGTGAAGCTGAAATTACCTTGCTTGAGTTAGTAAATGCATTGAAAGATGATAAAAAGGATCTCGCTACGGTTCCGGGGCTTGCTTTCAAACAAAATGACTATTTCATAAAAACGACAAAAAGAATTGTATTAAAAGATCTGGATAGTCTGCCATTGCCAGCCTGGGATTTAGTGAATATTGAGCCCTACCGGCAATCATGGCTGAGTCATGCCGGGTATTTTTCGATGAATATGGGAACAACCAGAGGTTGTCCATTCAAATGTAATTGGTGCGCCAAACCCATTTATGGCAATCGTTATAATTCCCGTTCACCGCAAAATGTGGTGAAAGAATTAAAAATGCTAAAAGAAAAATTTCAATTCGATCATATCTGGTTTTGTGATGATATATTTGGGTTAAAACCCGGCTGGGTAAATGAATTCGCTGACCTTGTTGAAAAAGAGGATCTCCGTTTCAAATTTAAGATACAGGCCAGGGCCGATTTGCTGCTGCAGGAAAATTATGTTCGTGACCTGGCAAGAGCCGGTTGTGATAACATCTGGATGGGAGCGGAGAGTGGTTCTCAAAAGATATTAGATGCGATGGATAAAGGCACAGCAGTTGAGCAAATTCATGAATCAACAAAACTAATCCGTAAGTATGGAATGAACCCCTCTTTTTTTATCCAATTTGGCTATTTGGGAGAAACAAAAGAGGATATCAGGAAGACAATAGAAATGATCAACAAGCTTCTGCCATATGAAATAGGGATATCGGTTTCTTATCCTTTGCCAGGAACAGGCTTTTATGAAAAAGTAAAAGCTGATCTGAATGGAAAAACTAATTGGACCGATTCAGATGAGATGGCTTTAATGTTTCGTAATACCTACCAGCCGGCATTTTATAAACAATTGTATCGTTATGTTCACCGGAGTTATCGCATGCATCTTGCATTGGAAAATATCAGGCAACTAATGTCACATCCTGCAAAAGTTTCTTTGAGCAGACTAAGAAAGGCTGCCTCTTATTTTTATTACCTGCCTGCTAGTTTTTTATCAAAAATCAAATTAAGCACCCTGGAAAAACCTGCTTCATCGTGAGTGAACCTGCACATACTTTGAATGAACAAGCCGCAGAAAAAGCCTTTAGTAAACAATCTGCCATTTTTGATGAATTGTATTCTTCCAACCTGACTATCCAATACAAACGGCAACGGGTGAGAGATCATGTGCAACAATGGTTAATACCAGGCAGCAAGATTCTAGAGCTAAATGCTGGTACGGGTGATGATGCAATTTGGTTTGCACAGCATGGTCATCATGTGCATGCGACCGATATTTCAAAAGGTATGCAGGAAAAATTGGTTGAGAAAGTGACTCGAAATAAAATGGGGTCAAAAATTACTAATGAGCTTCGTTCCTTTACTGAATTGGAAGACTTACAAGATAAAGGACCTTATGACCTTATCTTTTCAAATTTCGCCGGTTTAAATTGTACTGGTGAACTTGATAAGGTTCTCAACTCTTTTGCCCCACTGCTTAAACCGGCAGGCATTGTAACCCTGGTTATACTTCCAAAATTTTGTTTGTGGGAAAGCATGATGTTCTTAAGAGGAGAATTTAAAACAGCTTTCCGGCGATTCTTTAGCAGTAAAGGCGTAAAAGCGCATGTCGAAGGCGAATATTTTACCTGTTGGTATTATAACCCTTCTTACGTTATCAAAAACGTGATAGATTCCTTTGATCTTTTATCCCTAGAAGGGCTTTGTACGCTTGTGCCGCCCTCTTATCTTGAAAATTTTCCAACCAAACGACCTTCTTTTTTTAACTGGCTAAAAGAAAAGGAAAATAAATGGAAAACCAGGTGGCCGTGGAGAAGCATTGGTGATTATTATATAATTTCATTTAAAAAGAAATGATATAATAATTATGTTCATTTATTAGTGAGTGAAACTGAAACAGGTTCTTTTAAAATGCTTTTTCGTTCCCGGTTAAGTTTGTTTAGTTTTTTATATTTTAAATATGCCTGCGAAGCTGTATTCTTTGCAATTATAAAACCGGGATACCCATCAAGAAAGCCCTTTTTTATAATATAACTTTTGATAAATCTCCACACAGGATTTACAAGGATCTTTATCCCTGATCTTTGTCCTTTTTTGTATAAGGACCTGGAAGCGATGCTGCTTATTTCGTCATTTCTTTTTACGTATTCCTCAATACTATTAAAGCTGTAATGAAAGAGATCTCCTTCAAGGTGACAAATATTTGTATTGTCATTTAATACGATCTTATCGTGTGGATTCATTCCACCCCAATAGGCAAGGCGCCTGTCAAACAAGCGTATCTTTTTGTCGGGGTACCAAAGTCCATGACGAATAAAGCGGCCACTGAAAAAATTACAGCGGTTCATGGTGTAAGCCCCGGACCTGAATTTTTCCTTGGCAATTTGAATTGAATTGATAAGCTCAACACTTAACGCTTCGTCGGCATCAATACTTAGAATATAATTAAAGGTAGCAAGCTGCAACGCAGCATTTTTTTGTTCCTTATAGCCATGAAAACTTTGTTGATGCACAATAGCACCAGCCTTTAGACCAATTTTAACGGTATCATCAGTAGAAAAGGAATCAAGAATCACTATTTCGTCGGCTACAGGTTTCACTGATTCAATGCAGCGTGCCAGTTTATTTTCTTCGTTAAAAGTTATTATGACAACAGAAATTTTTTCCATCAGGTTTTCGAAAATTAAACGATTGTAAATACTAACAAGTTGCTTTCAGGCAGCAAATTTACTTGAAACAGGAAAAACATGACTAATTTAATATCCCCACGATTTCTTGGTTTCTTCCAGCTTCCTTTCATACTTTTTTAGGAAATGGTCATGGAAAAAAACGGGATTTGGTTTAGAATAATGTTTCCCGGTCTTTAATCCCATTCTTTCCCCTTTTGTGTTCAGTCTTTGCTCCTCCTCTTTCTTTTTCCATCTGCTTGTAGTTAGTTTCAAAAAGTAATTATCCAGCCAATCGCCGAATTTATTATTTAGAAGCGATTCTCCAAGCATTTTGAGCCACGACCTATTAATTTTTAAGTCGCCTTTAACGACTGGGAGGGATCGCCCGGGAAAATAGGCGTATGACCAGGAATTTGTGTCAAAAAATTTATGTATACTGCCGTTTCCGGCCATTGGGATAAGTGTAAAAAGTTCAGTGGCAGTATAGATATTCTTTTCCTCTATCATCAGGTCTGCTTCATCCACAAAATAGTTCATGCAATAATGCTGCTTTCGATGTTTGAGGAACGGGTTTTTCTTGAAAAGATGTAAGAATGTCCTGGCTATCCATAATCGATTTGCTTTGGTAATTATGAAATAATCAATATCGGCGTATTCATCTGCGAAATTTTTTGAAACGGAACCGGAAATGCCGACTCCTCTTACATAAGGAAACTTATACAGCAGATTGGATATTTTTTGAGCCTTAAGCAATAAGTGATCAGCCTTTTCATTTCCCTTTTTTCGCCTTACTGCAAGCGATGGATCATTTTGAAGGGTATAAAAATTTTCAAACTGAAATATCTTATTTGATCGTAATAATTCACGCAAAGAGCCGGTAAAATCATTTTCATTAGCAGGCCTGTCAAGGAAAGACCTGATCTCTTCCGCTGTAAGAGGGTAATAAAACAGGTCGAAGTATACCAGGACTTTTAATATGCTATGTTCAATTTTCAAGCGTTGCCTTTTGAACAGGATTAAAATTTTGGTCTTTTGCCAAATAACAGAACGATCAATGAAGCAACGACCAAAGACGCCAGGAAATACCAAATCACCAGGTTGTTATATCTGGGATAGTTGGGATAATTTAATTTTAAAAAGGGCTGAAGAATTTCAATATTATCAATGGTAGCCAATGATTGGTCAATATTGAGTTGCTCACGGAAGTAAGTCACCTCTATTTGGTAAACACTTACCGGGTCTACTGGTTCACCAAGAATAATGCCTTTCCCTTCACCGCGGGGCATAATACTGCTGTTCACAATTTTTTTAAGACTATCCAGACTTTGCAGTTTTAAATTAAGATTCTCCTTCATTGCATACAACGCTTTTCTTCTTGCCTCTTTTCTTTTTACAGCGTACTCATTATTTTCAAGATAGTTTACAAGTCCTGATTGAATCGTATCCAGGTGCTGCATCGATTTTAAAGTAAGGGTGATTTTAAAAAGTGAAAGCATGGAATCTTTTCTATCAATAAGAAAAGTGTCCCGCATATTTG
>CBFGXP010000059.1:0-18704 GCA_965652775.1 uncultured bacterium | reverse complement strand
ATAATTTAAATATTGGAATACAAGTCGATCGTTTCTCCTGATGCGATCGTTACAAATGCTTTTTTGTAAGATGATTTTTGACCAGAAATAAAACCTTTTTTTGTATAACGGCTTTTACTTTTTGCCGGTGCCACCACTGTATTCACATCTGTAACCGTGACGCCATAAAAATTCTCAACAGCCTTTTTTATTTCAAGTTTGTTTGCTTTTTTGTCAACACGAAAAGCATAACGACGCAGTTTTTCCTGCTGGTTATTTGCTTTTTCGCTTAAGATCGGCTTTATCAAAACATCAGAAAGTTTCATTGCTATTTATTTATATTTTTTGTCATCCTGATACCGACAAAGTCGGTAGAAGGATTATGCTTCGGTCTCCGTTTCTGCTTCAGTAAAAATTTTTGCTGCCCCTTCAGTCAATACCAACACATCGGCATTCACTATATCGTACGTATTCATATCGCTCAATAGCGTACCCTTTACAAATGGTACATTGCGATAGCTCAGGTACACATTATCATTGTATTCCGGCATTACAAACAACGCTTTCTTACCATATACTTCCAGGCTGCTGAGCATATCGGTAAAACTTTTTGTCTTAGGCGTATCAAGCGTTATATCTTCTACAATTACAATCGCATTATCTTTTGCTTTAAAAGAAAGTGCCGAAATTTTTGCAAGGTCCTTTACCTTACGATTCAGTTTTATATCATAACCATGCGGTTTAGGACCGAATACCGTACCACCACCTTTATATAATGGGTTACGAATATTTCCTTTACGGCTACCACCAGTACCCTTTTGACGGTGAAGTTTGCGGCTTGCACCTTTAACTTCAGCGCGGGTTTTCACTTTATGTGTGCCCTGGCGTTGTGCAGCGAGGTATTGCTTTACGGCAAGATAAACGACATGTTGGTTAGGTTCAGTGCCAAAAATATCATCTGGCAAATCAACCTTTCTGCCGGCTTTCTTTCCATCTATTTTCAAAACGTCTACTTTCATCTTGTTAGTTTTTTAGAGACACATAAGCATCTCGCCTGATTATTTTTGAATCAAAACAATTGAACCGTTATGACCAGGAACTGATCCACTGATCAGGATATAATTTTTTTCAGCAAAAATTTTAACCACTTTCAATCCCTTCATTTTAACCCTGTCGCTGCCCATACGGCCGCCCATTTTCATTCCTTTCATTACACGGCTGGCATCAGATGAGTTACCCAAAGAACCCGGAGCTCTTTGACGATCGTGCTGACCATGTGATTGCTGGCCTACACCATGGAATCCATGACGCTTAACTACGCCCTGGAAACCTTTACCTTTTGTGGTACCGATTACCTCAACCTTGTCACCTTCAGCGAAGATGTCAACAGTAACGGTTTCACCAATATTTTTTTGAAGAGAAGTGTTGCGGAATTCTTTAGAGAATTTTTTGGGAGAAGTACTTGCCTTAGCGAAGTGATTTTTTTCAGCAAGGGTAGAATGTTTTTCATTCTTGTCGCCAAACGAAAGCTGGAGAGCTTCGTAGCCATCATTTTCTTTTGTTCTTACCTGTGTAACAACACAGGGACCCGCTTCGATGATTGTGCAGGCTGTTTGCTTACCCGAGGGATCGAAGATGCTGGTCATCCCAACTTTTTTCCCAATAATACCTTTCATGTTTGTTCAATTTGTGCCTGCAGGATTATTGGGACATACACTTGATTCGTGAGACACGATGCAAGGCGTCAATCCCCGTTTGCCACCGACCTTTTCTTTTTTCTCAGAAGTACCGGCAGTAAACAAACCCTGAATGGCTTGTTTTATACCCCCAACCCCTAAAGGGGAGTTGAGAGAGTTAAATATCAGAGCTCTTTTCTCCTCTATATTTTCTATAGAGAGTTGAGAGATGATTAAAATTTATTTTATAAGAACTATCCAACCTAAGTCACCCCTTTAGGGGGACAGGGGGTCGGGTTACTACGCTTTGATCTCAACCTCTACTCCACTTGGCAGATCCAACTTACTCAATGCATCAACAGTACGGCTTGACGAAGTGTAGATATCCAACAAACGCTTATGCGTGGCGAGTTGAAATTGTTCACGACTTTTTTTGTTTACGTGTGGCGAACGCAACACAGTAAATATTTTTTTGCGTGTAGGCAAAGGAATAGGTCCTGTAACTACAGCACCGGTGCTGCGCACTGTCTTTACGATCTTTTCAGCAGATTTATCTACCAGGTTATGATCGTAAGACTGTAATTTGATTCTGATTCTCTGCGACATGAGTAAATTTCCCCATTTGAATTTGGGAGCGCAAAGATAGGGGGATGATGCTTATCAGGCAAAGTTTTGGAAAAGAATTTTTTATTCAGATTATTATAAAGTAATCCCCACAAAAAACTGCCATGACTGGCTTCTCCATTTGTCCTGATTATCTATTCCGTTGATGTCAGTCAAGCCGATTTCATACCGTGTGCCTATATGAAAAAGAGGGAGTTGCAGCATAATTCCACCTAAAACCGAAAACTCACTCTTTTTAAAAACATCTTGTGGCGCCTTAAGACTATCCACTGTTTCGTCTAAAAGCATACCCCATTGCGGTCCAACTTGAAGTTTCACTCTTTGTGACGGGCCAATGTCAATATTCAATAGTCCCGCAAATTTCAAATAATCAAGCTTTGCACTTTTCTGGTCGCCTCCGAGAAACAAGTCATCGTAAATATCTGTTATGTCGTCTGATTGTTCCGCTGAAGTCTGAACAAAATTTATTTCAGGTTGTATACCTAGCTTTTGGGAGAAGTTAATTTGCACGAAACTGCCCACCGCATAGTTATATTGAAACTCGTCGTTGAATGATTTCCCTTGTATCTTATTAAGATTAAGGCCACCTTTAAACCCCCACCGAAACGTTGACTCTTTTTCCGCAGGATCTTTCTTCTTTTTTTGGGAATATGCGTTCAAACAAAGTGCGAAGAATAACAAGGGGAGAATTAGATTTTTCATAAATGAGGTTGATGATAATAATAACGAATCCTGATTTGTTCCTGGTATTCAAAAATCTTTTTATACCGATAATGCTAATAATATTCACATGAATTAACCTTATTCTGTTAAGATCTTTAACTTTTAGGTAAGATTTTGTCTAATCGTCGAAAAAATCGTGCCGATGTGTACTCAGCACATCATTGATAATTGCCTTTGATTTCATTCATTTACCATTCGTGTATACTGCGTACCCATATGGGGTATACGTTAACACTAATTAACCACTAACACCTGTTTTTCACATGGTTATGCTAAACAATCCGGTAACTTTTAATACCATATTTGCGTCATACAATTCATGATTACCATAAAACCAAAAACCGAAAGAGCCATGAAACAGGAACAGCGATACAACATCTTTAAAAGGACCCACAAGGGGTTACGCAGTATGTTGTTTGATGCGGGCGCCAGGATCCAGCAAACTGATTTTACCAAACAAAAGCAGGCTGATGCTGCAATTAATGTGATCAAACAAACCACTCGCTCATTTTTGTATCATTTGAGCAAAGAAGATAGTATTCTATATCACTCGGTGGTTTTGTACGCACCTTATATTGTTGCGATGATCGAACAAACCAATATAAAGGATGAACAGCTTGCAACATCAATTGACAAGATCATTGAAAAATACACAGACCTGAATACCAAAACCGAAATGGTTTCTTTCGGATTGCAATTGCAAGCTGCATTTTTTGAATTTACCGCTGCAGTGTTGCAACACATGAATAAGGAAGAAACTGTGATCAATGAATTATTATGGTCAAATTATACCGATAGTCAATTGGTAGCACTGGAAGTTGAAATGCTTAAGCAATCCACTCCGGATGCATGCACCTGGTATACAGGTAAAATCTTAAAAGAATTAAGCAACCCTGAGATCATTATCTGGATAAATGGAATAGCTGAACATGCTTCTGCTACAATCATCGAAAAGCTGATCAGCACAACCCAACGCGTGTTGCCAATTGACAGATGGCAAATGATAAGAGGAAAATTTGTGTCACCAAATGGTCCTACAAATAAAGCAGCAGCCTAATATATTGGTAAATAGAAGCCACTTCAACTGAAGTGGCTTTGTTCTTGTGTAGTGATGAAAAAAACTAAACAAGACCTTCGTTAATGGCTTTCAGTACAGCCTCCGTTTTAGAATTAACATGCAGTTTTTCATAAATGCGCCGAATATGAGACCGAACTGTATCGATGCTAATAAATAATTCTGACGCAATGGCCTTATAACTATAACCGCTGACAAGGCCTTTTACAATTTGCAATTCACGGTCTGATAAATTATAATCCTCTTTATGTGCTTTGGGTTGTGACTGGAAATACTGCAATACTTTTCTTGCGACGTTGGCTGTCATTGGTGAACCACCTTTGTTTACATCAAATATTGACTCGATGATCTCTGATGGAGGTGTGTGTTTCAATAAATACCCGCTGGCGCCATTCCTGATAGCATTGAAAATTTTCTCTTCGTTGTCAAAAACGGTAAGCATTATCACCTGTGTTCCGGGTGAAACTGCTTTAACGATCGCCACTGCGTCGATACCATTTGTACCCGGCATATCTATATCCATCAGAATAACATCAGGTTTCAATTCTTCGGTATCTGTTTTTACAGTATCGGCATTGCTGAAAGTTGCCAGGAGATCCAGTTGCGGGGTGGATTGAATGAGGAAGGAAATACCTTCTCTCAGGTTACTGTTGTCCTCGTAGTAAATTACTTTTATTTTTTCTCCCATACAGTAAAGTTAATCCAGCGTAATTGCAACTTACGTAACATAATCATGCTAATTATTTATCAATAAGCAAGCTTTTCTTTAAAACCATCATCAGGTTTATACAAGTTCCTTTTCCTGGTTGTGATTTTATCTCAATTTGACCTCCGATCTCTTTTGCTCTTTTTTCAAGATTATTAAGACCATTTCCCCTTTTTATAGTGGCAGGATCAAATCCTTTTCCGTTATCATTTATTTCCATTTTTAAAAACCGGCTCTTTAAATTTAAGATCAGGCTTATCTGTGAGCTTTCAGCATATTTTACCGCATTGTTCAATGCTTCCCTGAAAATGAGATAAAGATTTCTTCTTTGTTCAAGACTAAGTTTTGATGCCTTGAAACTTTGCGACACTTGTATATTAAACCGGATATGCTTGGCATCGCAAACACGAAGACCAAATTCCCTCATTCGTGAAACCAGATCTTCCAACGTGTCGTTATCACTGCGAATTGTCCAGATAATATCCTGCATATTTTCTGAAAGTGATGTAGCATTATTGCTGATACGATCAAGCAATTGAACTGTTTCAGGTTTTTCTTCAATTTGTTTTTTTGCCACATCACTGAATATCCTGATGCTGCTAAGTGTAGAGCCCATGTCGTCATGCAAGTCCGTTGCGATCCTGTTCCTGATCTTTTCCAATCGTTTTCTTTGTTGCCTGCGGTAATATAATAGGGTAAGAAAGACCAACCCTGCAAAAAGAACTATCAATAATTTAAACCATATCGTATGCTGGAAGTAAGGAATTACTTTGATGGTATAAACTGTTTCCTTACTCCACACTCCGTCATTATTACTTGCTTTCACATGCAACTTATGTGTGCCTGCTTCCATATTCATTAAAGACAACACTCTTTCATTGGTGTATCGCCAGGTTGAATCATAACCTTCCAGCCAAAATCCAAACCGGTTTTTCTTTGGTTGACTAAAGTTCATTGCAGAAAACTCGATAATAATACTTCTCTCACCCGGACGGATAGTTATTTTATTGCTGCTATCAAAATTTCTCAGCTGGCCTTTTACATTTAATTGGGACACAAAAACAACCGGCGGCTTTTTATTAAAAGCAATTTTATCAGTTTGAATACTGTTTATAGCTCCATTAAAACCAAGGAACAATTCACCCCCGTCGCTAATATAGAATCCATCAGCTATCTTGTTATTGAATAACCCGTCGCCTTTGTCGAAGTAATCAAATTGACCGGTTGCAGGATCCAGCCGGTGCAGCCTGTTATCAGTACCCATCCATAAAAACCCTTTAGGATCCTCTGCTATACTGAATACGCCAGTGGCCTGGTAGCCGGACTTATTAGTATAAACATTCATTACTTCACCTTGCTGATCAAGTTCCGCCACGTAACCAACTCCTGATACCCAGATACGTTGTTTCTTGTCTATGAATAATGAACCCAGCTCATCTTCCGGCAACTTCTTGTTTTTCCGATTTGCATTGGTGATCATGGTAAGTTCATTTTTTACAGGATCGATTCTACCCAAACCTTGTCCCGATGAAAACCAGATATAACCATCAGCGCTTTCCCTGATATTTAACGGATATATCTCCCTCATTGATGGAATTCGTTTCCACCAATTGATGATAGAATCTCCGCTTCGATCATAGGAAAATAAACCCTGGTAGGTTGAGAACCACATGTTAGATCTTGAGTCCTCTGAAATAAAAGTTACTGAGCGGCGTTTTTTCTGATCCGGGAAAAAATCAACATAATGTCGAATAAGTTTATTTCGCTTTGGATCCAATACCTGAACGCCTAATCCATGCCCCATCCAGATCATTCCATCTTTGGCCTGTATCAACGAGAATATTCCTGGCTCTTTTATACCGGGTGCCTGCACGTAATCTTCATCGATCTTTAAAGAGTTACGGTTCCATTTATACAAGCCTCCTATCCATACACTCACCCACCACGTATTGCCCGTGATATCTGTTTTATCCTGTACAAAACCGCTGGTAAAAAAATATTGAGAATTGCTGAATTCGGTTTTGTCCTGCCAAATGCGATAACGGCGAAAGCGAATGGCTTTTGGATCATATTTTTCTAATCCATTTTCGGTACCGATCCAAACTATTCCTGAAGCAGTGTCCTTGACTATAGGCCCGCCCTGTCCAAGATTATGAGTGTACTTATCCCGCGGATCATTTCTGAAATGAAAAAATTTTTTTTCTGAAGTATCATACACCATCAACCCATAAGCCCCACCTCCGCACCAAATAAAAGGCCTGCCCTGCTCATCTTTATCAAACTTAAAATTGGTGATCGACTCCGGAGCAGTCTCGAACTTATCAAAATCTTTCTTGTCTTCATTCCAGGTATAAAACCCATGTGCCCATGTTGACATCCATACTTTGCCATTCTTGTCTTCCTGCATCCAGCCGCAGAGGATATCGGTATCACGATGAGACCAGTCAAAACCCATCAGGTATCTGAATTTTTCTGTTTTTGGATCAAATAAATATCTCGCTCTTCCAAGCGCTAACCAAATGCGGTTCTTACTATCAACCTGTGTGGAATTACCATGGAATCTTGCGGCAGGTAAGGGATATCGTTTCCATTTTAATGTTTCCTGGTTAATGGCATATAAAAAATCGTTAGCCATATACCAGCCTGTTCCGTTTGAATCAAACTCACCCCACATCACTTCATATCTTGCAAATTTGTCTTCCGGTGATCTCAGATCTACCCTGTCAATTTTCATGGTTCTTGTATCCATGCGGCATATGCCATTATTTGTGGCTATCCACAAAAAATTTTTCTTGTCAAGCGTAGTGCCGGCAATATAATTACCAGGAATAGTTTGAGCCTGGTCAGGATTGTTTCGGAATACTTTGAATGATAATCCATCGAACCTGTTAAGACCATTTGCGGTCCCCAACCACAGAAAACCATCCTTGTCCTTTGTAATGTTGAGCACATTATCATGCGAAAGCCCGTCGTCAGAAGTGAATTGCTCAAATGAGAAGTTGAAACGTTGCGCTTGTCCTTTATGAAAAAGAAAAAAAGAAAGGACAATAATCAAGCAGATATTACGACCGGATTTCGTCATAAAGAAGCTTACAATCTACTAAACTTTTATAAATGAGTTTTACAAGTAATATTTTGCCACCAATTGTTTATCTATCCCCTTTCTTATTGCTTTTTTATATAACCAGTTTAATACAGGCTGAAGCAGGGACATTAATCCGGGGATGTTTGAGCCAGCTGCAACGGATAAATATCCAAAAAGCAGCCAACTCTTAGGGAGTCCTCTCTTATTTACCTGGCCATCCCTCGCCAATCCATTTAATACCGTTATCAGCAATTGAGATCCAAAATTTCCTGGTTGTATGACCGCTTTAAATTTCGCCGGGCTTTCGCTATCATTAAAATACCTGTGATTTGTTTTTACAGGCACCAGCAAATAGTCCCCTTTTCTTAGCGTTTTTATTTCTTTTCCTATTTGCATTTTCATTTCGCCATCAAGCACTTCATAGTATTCGGTGAAATCGCGATGGTAATGAAGCGGAATTCCTTTGCCCGGCAGCAACACGGATTCTGCAACTGTCCTTTTTCCTTGTGTTTCTTCAAACAATTCTAAAAATTCTGTTCTTATACCCAGTACCGGGTTATCGTGTATTCGATTTTTCATGTAAAAAACTTAATACAAAGTTCATTACATGGCGGCTTTTTTCATTAGCATATCAATGTGAAAAAAATGCCCCGGTAGCGGGGCACTCTAAAATTGCAAACGATTGATCAATTATCAAAGCTGGGTAAATGGTCTTGGAGCGGGCACTACATTCTTTACCGGGTTAGTAGTTTGCAAAAAAGCAAAGATCGATTTCAGGTCATCATCCGTAAGGTTCTTATAAACAAACCACGGCATTGGTAATAACAAAGGGCGGGTATTATCAAGCCCTTTATATTTCCCTTCACGGAGTGCTTTGATGAACTGTTCTTCTTTCCAGTTACCGGTTCCAGTGGCATCTGAAGTAAGATTTGCCGCAAATGATTGTCCCCAAAAGCCAACTGCTGTTGTCAGATCATCAGATAATAACATCCAGCCTTTCTTTACAACATTGGTGTCGGCTTTCGTTAAGGGCCTGTCTGCAGGATACCCAGATAAACGCAGCTCGGGGATTATCTCAGGCCCATTTGGTCCCATTCTTTTGGGCGAATGACAATCATCACAACCCATCGTGTTGACGAGATAGGTTCCCCGCTCTACCATCTCTTCTTTGGTCATGGCTATACTTTTCTTGTTGTCAGATGCAGCACTATCTGAGCACGCTGCGAACACAACAGCTATTATCGCCATAATCGCTGCTGCGTTTAGAATTGTTCTTCTCATTTTAGCTGGTTTTATGGTTTACGATTATTTATAGAGATGCGTGGCAAATGTTATTAAATCAGGAAACGCGTCTCTTTCCTGGCTTTTCTCGATTTCAAGGTCTTTCACCCCGGTGAGCTCATCTTTATTTTCTTCTAATTTAAATCCCACGGTATTAGCTTCCGCCAGCATAACTATCGTTGAGACGACAAGCTGAAAGAAGAAGAGCGTTACTGTTTGTTTTTTCATATTCAAAAATTGATAGAACAAAAATGGTTTATCATACAAGTTTTTTCAATAGCACATTAATGCGGATTTTTGCCTGAATTGTTTGCAAGTTTTTGCCGGAAGAGCATAACCATGCTAATACAATCGTTAGCATTCAAACAAAGAATTTCCAATTAATAATTAAAACCCGTCGTCGGCCTTAATACAATTACCTTTGCCGAAAATTTCAACATCGCATGATCACATTCGAGGGTTTAGGATTGGATTCCAAATTGATTCAGGCTACGGACGCATTAGGATTTAAAACACCCACACCCATACAGGAAAAAGCTATCCCGGTTTTATTAAGCGGAACAAAAGACCTTGTTGGCCTTGCACAAACAGGCACAGGTAAAACTGCAGCATTTGGTTTGCCATTATTACAATTAGTAGAAAGCAAAGACAGATACCCGCAAGCTCTTATTGTCTGCCCGACAAGAGAACTTTGTATGCAGATTGTGAACGAAATAGAGCTCTTCAAAAAATTTGTCACTGGAATGAATGTGCTCGCTGTTTATGGCGGTACCCCAATAGGTGCGCAGATAAGGGAGTTAAAAAGAGGGGTCCAGATTGTTGTAGCAACACCAGGTCGTTTAATTGATCTGATAGAAAGAAAAGCGATCAACCTGGAAAAAATAAAATATGTAGTACTCGATGAAGCAGATGAAATGCTGAATATGGGTTTCCAGGATGACATCGAATTTATTTTACAAAACACTCCCAACCGTGAAAGCACCTGGCTCTTCAGTGCGACGATGCCGCCAGAAATTAAGAGAGTGAGTAAGAAATACATGAAGGCCCCTGTAGAGATAACGGTTGGTAAAATGAATACAGCGAGTAAGAATGTTGATCATCAATTTTACGTGGTTTCATCGCAACATCGTTATGAAGCATTAAAACGATTGATCGATTTTAACCCGGGCATCTATGGATTGATCTTTACAAGAACAAAAGCCGATGCGCAAAAGATAGCTGAGAAACTGACAAGAGAAGGCTATGATATCGATGCCTTACACGGTGACCTCACCCAGGGCCAGCGTGATAAAGTAATGGGTGAATTCAGAGAAAAGACTTTACAATTATTAATAGCGACTGACGTGGCAGCCAGGGGAATTGATGTACAAGGTATCACCCATGTAATCAATTATGAATTGCCAGATGATATTGAAGTATATACCCACCGTAGTGGACGCACCGGTCGTGCAGGCAAGACAGGAGTTTGCATGAGTATTGTCAGCAGTCGTGAAGTAGGAAGAATAAAGCAAATTGAAAGATTAACACAGGTTCCTTTTCATAAACTTGATATTCCTTCCGGTAAAGATGTTTGCCGTAAACAGTTTTCGTCCTGCATGGATAAACTAATGCTTACAGATATCAGCCACGGTGACTATGAAACATATTTGCCGGCATTACAGGAGAAATTTGCGACAGTGACGAAAGAAGAAATTTTAAAAAGAGTGGCAGCGATGGAATTTGATCGCTTTCTTAAATATTATGAAAATGCGGAAGATCTGAACCTGAGGGAAGGCAGAGACCGCAGCAGGGTGTCCAGAAGAGATGAGGAACCAAGAGAAAGAACTGTACATCGTGATACAAGGGGAAGAAAATTCAGTGGCGGTAATGATTACACAAAATTATTTGTAAATCTTGGAACAAAGGATGGTTTTTATAAGGCAAGCTTTTTACAATTTATTCTTGACATGAGTGAATTGCAAAAAGAAATTCTTGGCAGAATTGATATGAAAGAAATGAATAGCTGGATAGAGATCGATAAGAATGCTGCTAACCAGATGATCCGTTCGATAGACGGTAAGAAATTTAAAGGAAGAAAGATCAGAATGAACCCTGCATAAAAAAAGCCCCGGATCGGGACTTTCAAATTTTATCCGGGTAAAATAAAAAAAATCAAAGCTTGTTAATCTTTAAACTCAATGTGGCAAATCCCCCGGTCTCAGCATGCTCAACAGTAATAAAATGCCTGCCTTCAAGCGCCAGTCTTATTTTTTTATGCGGTGATTCATCAAACTTGTACAACGAGGGATTCCATTCATCGATCACAAGTTTTCCATCAATATACACCCTTACAGCATCATCCCAGGTAACTCCTAATTCATAATTACCTTTTTCAAATATTGCAGAGCCAGTGGCTGAAGTTACAAACTGAGTATTGGTAGCGTCCTTCGTTTTGATTCCGCCCCACCATGCATAATCAAGTTTAGTTGCCTTTTCTGTTTTTATTGGACTTAATCTTGCTGTTGGCGGAAACATTTGTCCGGTTTTGATCGGGTCATGCATTTTGAAATCATACGCATACCATAGCACCTCAAAATCTACCGGTTGAAAATATTTTTTAAATGAAAAAACAAAGGGTTTTCCTGCAGCAATGGATTGCCCAAGGGTAGTTGTTATTGCAGAACCAACATACTCTAGCTCGATCATGATATCAGTTCGGTTACTCTCAATTTTGATTGCTGTTATTGTGGCCGGGAAAGTTCCACTCATTGCCGATATATCTTTTACTCCATGGAATCTTTTGATCTTCCACTTTCCTTTTGGTCCTATCAGGTCGAACTTCATTGTACCTGAAGTATCAGTTGGATTGGTGTTCCAAATAATGGGGCTGCGAAAATCATAAGGACCCCATTCTGTTATCATGATATTTTTTCTGCCGGCAAGTGCACCCCCACCCTTAAATGGATTTTGGGGTGATGATATATCGGGAATAAATTCAGCGCTGTCAACATTATATCGCTGTGCTATTTCATCATTCCAGGTTGTATCAAGACCGGCAACTGTTGAATCGGTTTTGAAAATATCTACATTGTCACCGTAAATATTTTCAAAGACGTTTAGCTTTTCCGTCCCATTGAAATTCATAGCAAGTCCATTTTCATTAAAATTATTATTGACAATAATATAATTCCGGCTTCTCGTGTCGCGATTCTTTGCATAACCCCAATCTGCAGGCTGTTCCTTTCTTGCCCAAAGCTTTATCCCTTCTTTATTATCATGAAAAATATTATGATGTATCTCATTATCCTGTCCATGCTCAATTGCGATAGCGATCCTGTTTGAACGAAATTGATTTCCTGCGATAACAGTATTGTAACTATAGCCACCCCAGATGCCGTGATCACATTCAATAATTTTATTGTTGGTGATCACATTGCGGCTAAAAGTAACTTCAACGCCATTGGTGGGTGCATATGAAAAATCATTTCCCTGCAGCACATTATCATTGCATCCACCTTTTCCACTATCCATAGTTGTTTGGCCGGCCCATAGAAAAAATCCATCGCCTCCATGTGTAACTGAGTTTTTATAAAAATAGTTACTGTTGCTCTGCTCATAAACCAAAATGCCTGCACTGTCTTGCCCACGATTGTAAACTCCATCACTATAACCACGAACATTAAAATTTATCTTGTTATAAGCGATCATGTTGAAACTGCTCCGATACATTCCAATTCCTAATCCTGAATTAAATGAAAAATCATTATTATAAATTTTGCCACGATTGCAATTTGTCATCATCAACGCATTTTGGCCGCCGGTAACCTTTGAATTTTTAATAATTGCAAATTCGCAATCACGCAAATACATGGCCGCTCCATAGCGCAACCATTCATCTTTTTCATTCTGATGGTGACTTAACCAATCGGAAATATCTTCCTTTTCCTGCGTACTGTTTAGATGCTGGCGGTAATTGTAACTGAGATCACAATTATCTATGATAAGATTTGAAACATTGCGGGCCAATAATGCCACCTTATACCCTCTTGCTTTTAGATTTTTGATCGTAATGTTGCTTCCGCCTTTTATAAGGACAGCAACTCCAATAAATTCATCAGGATTTTTTTTTGTGCCTTTTAAGGTTGCATTATTAAAATCAACGGTGATATTATTACCCTCTACAACGATGACGCCCTGCTCCATCGATACCGAAGCATCGATTAAATAGGTTTGCTTTTTTATTTTGATCGATTTGGAAATCTTTAATCCTTTGGTTAGCATCTTTTCCTGGCTCATACAATGAAAACATGTACCAATGATCAGTGATAAAAGGATAATTTTTTTTGTCATCATTTTGAATTTACTTGCACCCGGTTTGATAAGTTTAACCCTAAAATTATCCAACCTTTTCTGAAACGGAAAAAGAAATGACAGAAGCGGTTATTAAAAAAGATTCACAAACGATAAAGGTGCTGAAGCTGCTGCTCAAAATTGCAGTTACTATTGTTTGCTTCTGGTATATTTCCCGCAAAATAGATTTTACCAGAGCGAAAGATGCAGTGATGCAGGCTGATTGGTGGTGGCTATTCTTATCGGTCGTCGCATTTGCATTTTCAAAATTTCTTGCTTCATTCCGGCTAAACATTTATTTTAAGAATATCGGGATTAATCTTTCGCAGAATCAAAATCTAAAGCTTTACTGGCTTGGAATGTTTTATAACTTGTTTCTTCCCGGTGCGATCAGCGGCGATGCATATAAAGTTGTACTGTTGACAAGGAAATACGATGTGAGTTATAAAAAAATAACTGCCGCTGTGTTGCTCGATCGGTTCAGTGGTTTGCTTGCATTGGGACTTATCCTTTCCATTTATGGCGTGATCGTCCTTGATAATAAACTTTATGACACAATATTAATAAGCGGTTCAGTTTTGGCTGTCATTGCTTTGTTTCTCGTGGTAAAATTCCTATTCAAAGATTTTATACCGGGTTTCTGGCCCACTTTTCTTTGGGGCATTGCCGTACAAATATTCCAGGTGGTTTGCGTCTATTGTATTTTGATGGGCCTCCACCTTCCGCTTCACCAAAGCGAATGGATATTTATTTTCCTCGTAGCTGCAGTTATCACGGTTATTCCGATTTCCCTGGGCGGCGGCCTTGGCACCAGGGAGTTTGTTTTTGTAAAAGGTGCCGAGTATTTTTTACTTGACGTACATGTAGCCCCGATCATCAGTCTTCTTTTTTATCTTTCAAATGCGTTGTCATCCGTATGGGGTGTTTATTTTATTTATCATGACCCTTTAAAAGATGAGCCCCCTGATCTTTCTTAAAAGGAAGACTTACAGGAAGCCTTTAACTTTGAGCATCCCGATAGCTATCGGAACTAAAAATCTACAGTGCAAGAAAATTACCAAACTAAATACTCCTGGCTTTTACTTGGTTTATCTGTTTTGTTATTATTCCCAGGATTGGGCAAAACTCCACTTTGGATATATGATGAAGTCCGAAATGCAGAATGTGCAAGAGAAATGTATGAACGCGGTGATTGGGTTGTTCCTACATTCAATGGTGGGTTAAGAACATTGAAACCACCATTGCACTATTATTTTATGTTTGGTGGCTTTAAGATTTTCGGAGTTACAGAATGGGGTGCCAGGTTTTTCTCTGCGGTGTTTGGTGTACTTACTATTTTCATCACTTATTTTTTTGTAAAAAAATACTCTTCACAACGACAAGCATTCATTACTGCGCTTGTATTGCTGGCATCAAGCCATTTTTTGTTTGAATTCAGGATGTCTGTGCCTGACCCTTATCTTATTTTTCTAAATACTGTTTCGTTATTTACTGCCTATTCATTTTTTAAAGAGAAAAAAAACTACTGGCTTTGGCTTTGTGCAATCGCTATGGGCTTGGGGACATTAGCAAAAGGACCTGTGGCGATTGCATTACCAGGAGCCGCAATTCTTATTTGGCTAATCTGGGAAAAAAAAATCAGAGCAATCTTCTCATGGAAAATCCTGGTTGCAGGCATTATAATGTTTGCCGTTGCTGTTCCCTGGTATTTGCTAGTAGATAAAGAAACTAATGGCGAATGGACAAAAGGTTTTTTTCTCCAACACAATTTTGGTCGTTTTGCTGAACCCATGGAAGGTCATGGTGGACCATTTATTATTGTCCCATTAATTGTTATACTGGGTATGTTACCCGCATCTATTTTTATTGGAGAATCATTTAAGAAATTTAAAATCCGCTTTAATGATCCATTTTTAAGACTTGCATTTTCAGTTGCTGCCACTTTTATTGTGTTTTATAGCATAAGCGGCACCAAGCTCCCAAATTATGCAATGCCATGTTATGCGTTTGTAGCGATACTGCTAGGCAATTTTATCAATAGGGCATGGGAAGAAAATAGAGCCCGCCTCTATCCTTTTATTGTTTTGCTCGTCATAAATCTTGCTTTACCGATTGCAGCATTTTTTGGAATTAAAAACGAAGTGAACACAAGTGGAATGGAGGACCTTGCAGCATCTCTGTTAATACTTACCATCGCAGCCGTCGTAGCTGTTTATTTTATGCTTAAGAGAAGTTTCAGAATAGCAGCGATCAGCACTTTTGTTTTTTATTCGTTATTCCACATTCTTATGTTCAACTGGCTTTACCCTTCCATTTACAAGCAAAACCCGATGTCAATGACCATTGATATGGTAAGAAAATACGATCATGTTGTGGCCTACCATATCTTTCATCCTTCTTATACCTACTATTTACCTGAAAGAGTTCCTGTATTCAAAAACCTCGACTCTCTCAAAATTTTTATGCAGGCAAATAAAGCGGCTATCATCACAAGAAAATATTATGCTGAAGAATTAAAATCTATCGGCCTCAAGGAAAAAGCGTCCGTGCATGACTTGTTTGAGGGAAATACAACAGTCATATTTGTAAATCCTGAATAGTCCGTCTTAATTGTTAATTTTTTCAAATCAAAAAATAAATTTGGAACCCTACGAAATTTCCGTAGATTTACGAAAATTTCGTAGATATGGAACCTCTTACACATGTTGAAGAAGAAACAATGCAAGCCGTATGGCGTACAGGTGAAGGCAATGTAAAGGCTTTTATAGAGCATCTTGATGAAGCTATCCCTTATACGACCGTCGCCTCCATTATTAAAAACCTGGAAAAAAAGGGTTACTTAAGCAGCCGGCTGGTGGGTAACGCCTATTTATACAAGCCGATCATAAGCGAAGGCGATTATAAAAAGAAATTTATGGGCAAGGTTGTAAAGGAATATTTTGACAATTCTTATAAAGAGCTTGTAAATTTTTTTGTAGAACAAAAGAAACTATCAGCTAAAGAACTAAAAGAAATTATAAACATGATCGAAAAAGGACAGTAAGATTTTTATGTTTAAGAAAATGGTATTTACATCAAAAGGGTTGTGGGAAGCTGGCGCTGTTATTTTAAGGATGGTGGCGGGGTTGATCATTTTTAAATACGGCCTTGAGATATTTTCTGCAGATAAAATGAAAGGATATACTGATTGGTTAACCGATCTGAATTTTCCGGCTCCTGAGGCAATGGCTTATACCGGAAAACTATGTGAGCTTGGTGGAGGCTTACTAATGGCATTGGGCTTATTTACGAGGATAGCTGCAATCCCCTTGATGATTACCATGATTGTTATCGCATTTATTATCGGAGAGCCGGAATTTTTAGCCGCCGATGGTTCCATCTTGCTTCTCCTCATCTTTTTCCATTTCCTCCTTACAGGTCCGGGGAAATTCAGTTTTGATCATTTTTTATTTTCAAAAAGAAAAAATGTTTAAAAAAATCCTACCATACCATTTTGTTTTGCTTTTCTTACTGCTGGCTCATTCGGCTTGCGCGCAAAATGTAAAAACAGTTAATGGTTTATGGACAGTTGATATCAGTCACGATGATAAATACATTGCGCTCGGTGGAGATGACAGCCTCCTTAGAATATTTACGAATGATCTTTCTTTATACCGCTCAGAAAAACTTACAAAAAGAGGAATGATAAGAGCTGTCCATTGGAATCCAAAAGAAAACTTGCTTGCCATCTCAACAAGAAATGATATTTGGATATTACAACCGGAAACCGGTGCTGAAGTCAAACTTGAAGGCAACCACAATGGTTCAAGAACTGTTGCATGGAATTACAATGGTGAAATGCTTGCGGCAGCTGCCGGTTCAGGAATAGTTTGGATATGGAATAAAAATGGAAAGCTGTTACGTAAAATTCAAAAAACAACAGATGGAACGCCGGACAAAAAAGATTTTTTAGGATTGGACTGGCATCCTTCCAAAAATATTCTTACAACCGTGGGAGATGAGATAAGAATTTTTGACACGTCCGGCAAGCAGTTAAATGTTTTTAAACATCGCAAGCAACAGGCAGGCTTGCTTACTGTCAAATGGCATCCCTCAGGCGATTTTTTTGTTACCGGTGATTACGGTCATCCAAAAGAAGGCATACCCACTTTATTACAGTTCTGGAAACCCGATGGAAAGCTGATCAAAGAGTGGAATGAAAGTAAATACGAATTCAGAAATATTCGATGGAATAAGCAAGGTACTCATCTTGCTACAGCAAGTGATGATCTTCGTATCTGGACAAAAGATGGGCGGCTTTTATACACTGCGAAGCAAAATGGCAGTAGTGTTTTGTGGGGTGTCGATTGGGTAAGTGATTCAAAGAAAATTGTAACGGTAAGTTTTGATAGTGCGAAAATTCAGCTTTGGGATGACAAAGCAAAACTTTTGAAAACTATAGAATAAAAAATAACTTTTTATGGCAATACTTATTCAATACCTGGTAAAGTTGTCAATTAGCCTTGCAATTGTGTGGTTGTTTTACCAATTCATATTGCGAAGACTTACTTTTTATAACTCTAATCGTTGGTATTTTTTAGGTTACACCCTGGTTTCATTTTTTATCCCTTTTATAGATATTACTTACATACTTGGAAATAACAGCGGATCAGAAAAGAACATTATACAGCTCATTCCTTCCGTTCATCAATATACCGCTGCACTTGAGGAAGCATCTCATTGTCCTGTTCCGATTTGGTCAACCAGCTATGATAAGTGGGATTGGACAGCGTTTGCGTTGATGATTGGTGCATCCGTGCTCTTACTTCGTTTTTTCATTCGTTATTTTTCATTTTTAAGGATTAGGAGAAGATCGACATTGATCTCTGATGAAGGAATAAAAATTTACCAGGTCGATGACAGTATAATCCCCTTCTCCTTCGGCAACGCAGTTTTTATTAATTCCAGCCTGCATACTGAAGACGAACTCCGTGAGATTGTGAGACATGAATTTGTACATGTAAGACAAAATCACACAGTCGATATTATCTGGGCCGAACTTCTTTGTATAATTAACTGGTACAACCCCTTTGCCTGGTTACTCAAAAGATCGATCCGTCAAAATCTTGAGTTCATTGCAGATAATAAAGTAGTGGAAAATGGAATAGATAAAAAACAGTATCAATACCTGTTGCTGAAAGTGATCGGCAACAATCAATATAGTATAGCAACCCAATTCAATTTTTC
>CBFGXP010000058.1:0-18810 GCA_965652775.1 uncultured bacterium | reverse complement strand
CCTTCATCCATAAATCTTGAAGTAATATCTTTTCCCTCATTCAGATAATAGGCCCTTACCAGGCCACTTAAAACCATGCATGCATTATTATTAACATCACCTTCCTTTAACAAAATCGTTTTTCTCGGATGACTTGTAATTTTAGTTAAGGTCTTTATTTTCTCTGTAAGCTCTTCGCTCATTGGATAGAGGCCATTAAGCCGGGCTATCAGTTTCTCAATCATACGTAAAAATTACAAATGAAATCTTGAAAAAGAAAACGTTCAATTTGAGCACGAGTGCAAAAAAAAACTCCCTCAACGGGAGGGAGCAATAGTTCAAAGGGAATATAATTTGATTATTGATTCGGCTTTTCTTCTTTCTTTTCATTAAACTTCTTTTCGGCTTCCTTTGCTTTTGCAAAATCAAGCACTACGCCATTGATGCAATAACGCAGACCTGTAGGTTTTGGGCCATCATCGAATACATGGCCAAGATGTGCCTTGCAACGACCGCATTGTACTTCCGTTCTAACCATACCAACAGAACGATCTTCTGTATAAATAATACTTTCCTTACTGATAGGCTCATAAAAACTTGGCCATCCGCAACCGCTTTCAAATTTTGTATCACTCTTAAATAACGCATTGCCGCAAGCAGCACAGTAATAGGTTCCTCTTTCATTGAAACCTTCAAACTTACTTGTCCATGGTCTTTCCGTTCCTTTCATACGGGCTATATAATAAATATCTTCCGGAAGTACTTTTTTCCATTCTTCTTCACTCAGGTTCACTTTGGAGGTATCAGTATTTGAGTAAACCGGATTGTTCTTTTTATTAATAGTGTCCATTTTTGCAATTTTTGTTTTTGATGATTGGGAATAGCTGCATTGCTGGCAGGCAGCAGCAACAACCAATAAAATCAGTATCTGTTTCATTTCCTTCAATTCTTTGTTTTACAAATTTACGTTTTATATAATTGGCCGGTTTGCAGTAAACTGGCAAAGCGTACGGCTTAACATTTTGTTTTACAAACAGCCGTTTTTATAGCGATTTTGATCAAATCCACCACTATCAATGAATTTTTGGGGAAGGGATATTATATTTGTCGTTCACGCAAGGGTTAAAGTACACATGTTCAATTTGATCTTATTTGGGCCCCCGGGTAGCGGCAAAGGCACGCAGTCAGACAGGCTGGTTGAAAAGTATGGGCTCATCCATCTATCAACCGGGAACCTGTTACGTGAAGAGATAGCTAATAAAACTCCCCTTGGTAAGGAAGCTAAAAAATTTATCGATCATGGTCAATTGGTTCCCGATGATGTTGTGATCGCTATGGTTGGTTCTTTTTTTGATAAACATAAAAACGCAAATGGTTTCTTGTTTGATGGGTTTCCCCGCACCGTGGCCCAGGCCCAGGCATTGGATAAACTATTATCGTTCAAAAAAACTGATATCGCAATAGTGCTTGCGCTTGATGTAACTGAAGATGAATTGATCAACAGGTTGTTGAACCGTGGTAAAACAAGCGGGCGCAGCGATGATAGTGATGAAACTGTAATTAAAAAGCGATTCTCCGTTTATACAAATGAAACATCACCCGTAGCCGATTATTATAAAAAGGCAAAAAAATTCAAAACGATACAAGGTGAAGGGTCGGTTGATGAAATAAATGCCGCCTTGCGCCAGGCCATCGATAAAGCAATGGCGGTACACAAAGACTAATTTAAAGCCCCGGATTTGACCGGGGTTTTTTTATGTTGTCGTTTTGCATCAACTTGCAGGATCAAGCTGCCACATGAATTTCGAAAAAGAAAATTTTCTCCGCACAAAATTTGTCCCTCACTTACAACAACTGATTAGCGACACAAAGCCTTTATGGGGTAAAATGAACGTGCAACAAATGATCGAACATTTTTCTGATGTAATGATGGTGGCATCAGGAAAGATCAAATTACCAATAGCAACTCCCTCCGACAAGCTTCCGCGGCTGCGGGAGTTTCTCATGAGTGAAAAGCCATTTAAAGAAAATACAAAAAGCCCTGTATTAGGTGAAGAGCCAGCACCATTGCGAAAGCACACAAGGGAAGCAGCCATTGGTAAATTACAGGAAGAGATCATCTACTTTTTTGAAGTCTTTGAAAAAAATCCGGGTATGAAAACTACAAATCCTGTGTTTGGTGAATTGGATTTTGATATGAATGTTCAGCTATTATATAAACATGCATTGCATCACTTAAGGCAATTTGGTATTAACGTATATTGATCAGTGGGAGACAAACGTTTTTTTCAAGGCTATACGGCCGATAAAACCTCCAATTTCAACATCTATGTCAACATCCCACTTCGTTGCAGATATTTTTGTTCCTTTTATATATCCTGACGTGACCCTGAAAGCGCCATTGGTCCAAAATGCATATTTGATAAAGAGACAGTTTGCATCAGTTAAGTGGCTGTTTTCATACAGAAATGAAGTGGCTGCTGCGGGAACTTTAAATACCAGCTTGTCCGTATATTCTTCATCAACTATACTTTTACATTGAGGACCGATATGTGTATAGCTGAAAACAAGATCGATTCCGGGATTGATCTGGAAAAAAAGCCGCATGTCCGTTGTAGTTGTATCGATTTTTGATGCAGGATAAAATTCATAGGCATATTCATCCTTTGTGCAGTCTGAAGGAGAATTTTTTTTACAGGAGTAAAAAAATACAACAACAAGTATTGCACAACAAAATCTGAACATAAACTTTTTTAATTGACAAGGTTCAGTACTATTTCGTTGCTCCTCTGCTTATAAAATTAAAATACCTTTGGCTATAATACCGGATTTACATGAATAAACTTGAAAACTATGCAGGAGGCAAATGGATCACCGGGGATGGCGATGGTCAACCGCTTTATAATGCTGTGACTGGTGACGTGGTGGCGAGTGCTAGTTCCAAAGGACTGGACTTTAAAGCAATGACTGATCATGCAAGAAAAGTTGGCAACAGGAACCTGCGAAAAATGACATTCCATGAAAGAGGAAGAATGCTGAAAGAACTTGCTCTTCATTTGCGTAAGCATCTTGATAAATTTTATTCCATTTCATATAAAACAGGTGCAACAAAAGCAGATAGCTGGGTAGATATTGAAGGAGGGATCGGAAACCTTTTTGCAAATGCTTCTTTGCGGCGAAAATTTCCTGATGAGGTCTTTTGTATTGACGGTGAAAGCCATAACCTGAGCAGGCAAAATACTTTCATGGGTACACATATTCTTGTACCTAAAGAAGGAGTTGCGATCCATATCAATGCCTTTAATTTTCCTGTGTGGGGAATGCTGGAAAAAGTGGCTGTGAATCTTTTAGCCGGCATGCCTGCAATCGTAAAACCGGCAACAATCACTTCGTACTTAACAGAAGCAGTAGTAAAAGAAATTATTGCCAGTAAAATCTTGCCCGAAGGCGCACTGCAACTTATATGCGGCAGTGCAGGTGATTTGCTGGATCATGTTACTTCCCAGGATGTAGTCACACTTACCGGCAGCGCATCAACAGGTTTGAAGTTGAAAAGCAATCCAACAATAATGAATGAAAATGTCCCATTCAATATGGAAGCCGATAGCTTGAATTGTATAGTCCTGGGTGAAGATGTGACACCGGACAAACCGGAGTGGGACATTTTTGTAAAGGAAGTAAGAAAGGAAATGACATTGAAAGCTGGTCAGCGTTGCACAGGAATTCGAAGAATTTTTGTTCCTCAAAATAAAATGGAAGACCTGTGGAAAGCGATCTCAACTTCATTATCACAAACAACGATCGGCAATCCGCTGAATGAAAAAGTGCGAATGGGAAGCCTGGCGGGTGAAAGTCAGCGGGAAGAAGTAAAAACGCAGGTAAAAAAATTACTGGCTTCGTCCCGGATCATTTATGGTTCATTGGATAGTGTTGAAGTTATAGATGCAGATGCAAAGAAAGGAGCTTTTCTTTCTCCCATTTTATTAATGAATGATAAACCACATGCAGCAAAAGAAGCGCATGAAGTAGAGGCATTTGGCCCCGTGAGTACCATCATGCCTTATAAAACTTTAGAAGAGGCAGTTGAGTTAGGAAAACTTGGCAAGGGAAGTCTTTGCACTACGGTAGTCACTGCTGATTATAAAATTGCAAAGCAGTATGTGGTTGGCGCTGCTACACATCATGGAAGAATTTTGATATTGAATAGCGAATGTGCCAGAGAAAGCACAGGGCATGGTTCACCATTGCCACTATTGATCCATGGTGGTCCGGGTCGTGCTGGTGGTGGTGAAGAAATGGGCGGTATTCGCGGAGTCAAACATTATATGCAAAGGGCCGCATTGCAAGGCTCGCCAACTACATTAACTGAAATCACCGGCGTTTACCAGCAACATGCAAAAGGAAAAGATCCGGGAAAACATCCTTTTAAAAAATATTTTGAAGAGTTGCAGATCGGTGATCAGATCATTACTGAAAAAAGAATTATTACTTCAGAAGATATCGGCAAATTTGCCGACCTGAGCGGTGATCATTTCTATGCACATATAAAAGCGACTGATTTTACCGGAACTATGTTTGAGCAGCAAGTTGCACATGGATATTTTATCATGAGCATCGCTGCCGGTTTATTTGTTGACAGTTATGAAAAGAATCCTGTACTGCTGAATTATGGTATTGATGAACTTCGCTTTACCAAACCGGTCTACCCCGGTGCTGAAATTCATATCCGGTTTACCTGTAAAGAAAAACTGCCAAGTGATAAAAGGGTCATTGAAAAACCAGAAGATTTTAAGAGAGGCGATGATATTGAAAAAGGAATTGTAAAATGGCTCGTAGAATTTATTGATGAGACAAATGAAATAACTGGTGTGGCAACTATCTTAACTATGGTTGCAAAAAACCCCCTGTCCTCTAAAGGGGGACTTAGGATCTAAACTTCTTTTTGTGATTGAACTAAACTAAAAAGAAAGAAACTAACTTAGAATATATGAGTGGATATGTAAAAACAGAAACCCACAAAGGAGTTACTTCAATTGAATTCTTTCATCCACAAAGCAATTCATTGCCAGCGAAAATTCTGCATGATCTATCCGTCAGAATTAAACATGCTGGCCAGGATCCGGCTACAATTGTTATTATCCTTCGCTCGGCGGGAGAAAAAGCATTTTGTGCAGGAGCTTCATTTGATGAGTTGATTGCAATAAAAAATGAAAAAGAGGGCCTGGAGTTTTTTAGCGGGTTTGCACATGTAATTAATACTATGCGGCTTTGTCCAAAATTTATCATAGGACGCATTCATGGGAAATGTGTTGGCGGCGGTGTTGGCTTAGCAGCATCTGTTGATTATGCAATTGCAAGTGAAGCTGCCGAAGTAAGGTTAAGTGAACTTGCAGTGGGTATTGGCCCTTTTGTTGTTGGACCGGCTGTTGAAAGAAAAATTGGTGTATCGGCTTTTAGTCAACTATCAATTGATTCCACACATTGGCGCAATGCTGATTGGGCAAGAAGAAAAGGATTGTTTGCAGAATTGCATAACACAACCGAAGAAATGGATGAATCGATAGAACGACTTGCGGATACACTTTCGCATTCAGACCCTGAAGCAATGACTGAAATGAAAAAGATCTTTTGGAAAGGCACAGAACATTGGGATCATCTATTGATCGACAGAGCTAAGATCAGTGGCAGATTAGTGTTGAGTGAATTTGCCAAAACTGCAATAGAGAAATTCAAAAGATGAACATTTTACTTTCGAATGATTGTTTCTACCACGAAAGTGGTATTGTTCTACTTTAAAACATCCTGTAGCTTTCATAGCTTTATCATCCTCAATCAAACAAATAATTTTTATGAGTATTAAGCATTTTGGCTGGTTGCCGGATTTTCCTGATATCAGGGATCGTTCTTATGATTACAGTAAACCCAACGACAAGACGGTACCTGAGTATGAGAAAACGGAATCGATAAAGGATATGAGGCAGAAAGCAGGTGAAAAATCAAAAAAGAAATTGCTTACTAAGAGTGCATTTCCAACAAAAGCCCAGGTTGATACTAAGTTTTTTTGTCCCGTGGATGACCAGGGGCCTAACAATTCCTGCACTGCACACGCCGGTACTTCACTTGTTGAATATTTTGAAAACCGTGTCAGCGGTAATTTTGAAAAGAAATCAAAAATGTTTTTATATAAAGTTACCCGCAACTTAATGGATTTTGAAGGCGACACCGGCGCATTTGTACGAACTACTATGAAAGCACTTGTACTTTTTGGAGTGCCTCCTGAAAAATACTGGCCTTATACGAATGATAAAATAAAAGAAGAGCCGACACAATTTTGTTATGCATTTGGCCAAAATTACCAGGCGATACAATATTACCGGCTTGATAAACAAGATCTGAAACCCGATGCAGTGTTGCAGCAGATAAAGATTAACCTTGTAAAACAGCTACCTGTTATGTTTGGTTTCACTGTTTATAATAACATAGCAGCCAGCAAGCCTACGGGATTGATCGCCTTCCCTGGCAAAAAGAATAGATTACTGGGTGGCCATGCAGTTGTTGCAATTGGATTCGATGATAAAAAAGTGATCGAAATAGAAGGTGAAACCGGGAAAACAGTCGGTGCTATTAAAATTCGGAATTCATGGGGAGAAGACTGGGGAGAAGATGGTTATGGATGGCTTCCTTATAAATATCTTGAAGAGGGCCTGGCACAGGATTTTTGGTCGATCATTAAAAATGAATGGGTCGATAATAAAGAATTTGAATAGTCATTAACCTCCGAAGAAGTTCTTCGGATCAAAACCTTAATTCTATGCCTAAAGGACATGCATTAGTTATTGGCCTCAATAGCGTTGATCCCAATCATTATGATGGTTGGGATGGGGCATTAAAAGTTTGTGAAGCTGATGCCAATAAAATAACCACTTATTTAAAAAAACAAAAATTTGGATCAATAACAAAACTGCTTACGAAAGAAGCTACAAGGCCAAATGTGATCTCTGCCCTTGATAACCTGGCAACAAAAGCCAATAGCGGCGACCTGGTGTTCATTTACTATTCCGGTCACGGAGGAAATGAAATACCGGACTTCAATAAGGATGAAGATGATCCCTGGTCAGATCGTTTTGATGAAACATGGTGCTTATATGATGCACAACTGATCGATGATGAATTGTATTATCAATGGAAAAAATTTAAGAAAGGAGTGAGAATAGTGGTGATGTCCGATAGTTGTTTTAGTGGTGATATTGCAAAGCTGATGGTTAGTGCAAAAAAAGGACCATCTAAAGCGATGCCTAAAAAAGAAGGCGAGAAAACATATAAAAAGAATAAGAAGTTTTATAATAAACTTGTAAAGGAGCTTGCTTCAAAGGAACTTAAAACTTTTAAAACAAATAAGAAAGGAAAGATCGTTGCTTCACTCCTCCAGATATCAAGCAGCCAGGAGTTTCAAACGTCAAATGCAGAAACTGACCAGTTTCCCAAAAACAGTCTTTTTACCGCTGTATTATTTAAGATCATCGGATCAGCAAAAAAAATAAAATCATATGAGCAATTGATTGCCACATTAAAACAATCAATGCCGGATTTTCAAATGCCAAAAGAACAAATGCTTGGCGATCTTAGTTTAAAGCTGCAGTTGAATAAACCTTTTTCTATTTAAATTTCTTTGTATGCAAACAGCAAATGGAAAGATTGAGCTGATCATTGATACAGCATCCTTTCCAACAAAAGGAAAACCATTGTCAAACTCAAAACTTGACTTTGTAAATAAATTGAAAGCCGATGGTATCAAGCTACAGGTAACGGAATTTGCCCCGGTTAAAAAAACAAAAACGAAAGTTCCATTAACAGCATCGTCCCGGAAACTATTGGCGAAAACCAATGTTTCTTCTTCAGAAGTAAATCCATGGGACCTCGCACATTTGGTAAATGACCAGATAAAAACCAACCAGAGTTTTGTAGAACCAGATGTTGTCAGTGAGTTTATTGTTGACAATAAAGTGCACGGAGGGATGAAAAACGTGAAAAATGCAATTCTGAAAAGCGGGGGCAATCCTGATGATTTTGATCCTGATTGGAACCCAAAGGAAAATACTGTGTGGTACCTTGAAAAAAAATTCTCACAGTTGCTTGATGCGAGAAAGGAAGTAATGAATCATGATGATGGTTATGTTACCCGTATCGGTCATTTTGATACCGGTTATTCCAATCATCCGCAAATACCTCCGGGGTTGAGTAAAAAGTTGCAAAAGAATTTTGTGGAAGGGGAAGATCCTAATGATGCAACTGACAAGAATATTGGAGGCACCCTGAAAATGCCTGGTCATGGCACAGGCACTGCCTGTATACTTGCTGGTAATAAGTATAAAACCGCAGATGGTAAATTCAATGACTATCTTGGCGGCGCGCCTTTTGCTGAAATTATTCCATGCCGGATAAGTAACAGTGTAGTATTATTTAAGGCGAGTAGTTTTGCAAAAGCATTACAATATTTGATCGACCTGAATAACAGTGGAACAAGAGTGCATGTTGTTTCAATGAGCATGGGCGGTGTTCCTTCACAACTCTGGGCAGATATCATTAATGCTGCTTATGATGCCGGTATAACTGTAGTGACGGCTGCGGGAAATAATTTCAATGGATTACCAACAAGGAAACTTGTTTATCCTGCACGGTTTAACAGGGTGATCGCTGCATGTGGAGTTACTTATGACTATGCCCCTTATTTCATTAAGAAACTGGGTGAGATGCAGGGTAACTGGGGCCCGAAAAAAGATATGAAGAAAGCGTTAGCGGCATTTACCCCAAATACTCCGTGGGCAATGATGAATAGAAAAACCATAAGTTTTTCCGGTGCAGGAACTTCTTCCGCTACGCCGCAAATTGCCGCGGCAGCAGCTTGTTATTATAAAAAGTATCATAATGAATTGGACAGACTGGAGCCATGGATGAGAGTGGAAGCTATTCGCAAGGCTCTATATTCAACTGCTTTGAAAAGAGTAACAAAAGCAGATGAAGATTACAGTGTTTATTTTGGTAATGGAATATTGCAGGCCGCGGCAGCTCTTAAGATCCCTGTTAAAGCAAACGGATTGGTAAAAAGTAATAAGGATGATATTTCTTTTTTGCCGGTTCTTTCTATGCTGTTCAAAGGAAGATCACCTGTTGTGAGCCAGGAAATGAAAATGTTCAATGTGGAACTGGCTCAATTAGTAATGGTCCATGAAGATCTGTCTAAACTAATGTATAATGAAGAAAAGGACTTTGTGAAGCTATCGCCAAAAAGGAAAAAAGAATTTCTTGACGCAGTGGTCACCAAAAAAGAAACGTCAAAAAAACTCAAGGAGTTCATTAAGATGAATAAGAAAAAGCTGGCGGCTTCGCCTAAATAAAATTTTGTAGTTAGTTTAGCCCTCTTTTTGAGGACTAAACTATGCACCAGACTTTCGACTCATCCAATTTCAAAAAAATTTGTAATAAGCTTTGTCAAATTGATAAAGACCTGGATTTGGTTATCAGGAAACATGGTCATCCTCCCATGTGGACCAGACCGGCTACTTTTCAAACCTTGATCCTTACAATCCTTGAGCAACAGGTTTCGCTTGCATCTGCATACGCAGCATTCAAAAAATTGAAAGGAAGAATTGGTTATGTCACTCCTGCAAAAATTCTTTCTTTATCAGATGAAGAACTTCGCTCCTGTTATTTTAGCCGGCAAAAAATAGTTTATGCCAGGGAGCTTGCAAAGGCAGTTCTATCCAAACAACTCAGGCTTAAAAAATTTTCAGCGGCTCATGAAGATGAGATACGACTTGAATTAAAAAAAATAAAAGGGATCGGCGATTGGACGGTAGATGTTTATTTAATGCATGCGTTACAACGATCAGATCTCTTTCCTCTGGGTGACATTGCTTTGGTAAATAGCCTGAAGGAAATAAAAAAACTGCATGTTCATACAACAAAGGAGGATATGCTTACCATCGCCGAATCATGGCGGCCATACCGTACTATCGCTTCAATGATCTTATGGCATGCCTATATTCAAAAGCGAGGGATAAAACTAAGAGAATAAAAAAGAGAAGGAGAAATGGAGTAGGTTTAAAAATATCTCTTTACCTCTTTTTTCTCCTTTTAGCTCTTAGCTAAATATTCAATCCTCCGCAAACACTGATCGTTTGCCCGGTAATATAATTTCCCCAATCGCTGGCAAGAAATAAAGCGGTGTTGGCAATCTCTTCACCCGAAGCAAAACGACCGAGGGGGATTCCAGCTTTATATTTATCCGCGGCTTCGCCTTGTTTTAAATAGCTTGTCATATCAGTTTCGACAAATCCAGGTGCAATTGCGTTGCAACGGATATTACGGCTGCCCAGTTCTTTCGCCACGGATTTTGTAAAACCAATGATGCCCGCTTTCGATGCTGCATAACTTGTTTGCCCGGCATTTCCCATTTCACCAATGATACTGCTCATATTAATGATCACACCACTTTTTGCTTTCATCATAGGTTTTATCACCTGCTTGGTCATATAAAACACACCGTTCAGGTTTACCTGTATCACATCATTCCATTGGTCAGGCGTCATTCTTAGTAAAAGATTGTCTTTTGAAATACCGGCATTGTTTACACAGATGTCTACTGTTCCGAACTCTTTCAATACATCATTTACAAACAATTCACATTGTGCAAAGTCCCCGGCATTGCTTTTATAAGTTTTTGCCTTTACACCCATTCCGTGCAATTTTGTTTCTAATGTGGCGGCCTTTTCAGCACTGCTATCACTTACATAAGTAAAAGCAACATTAGCGCCGTGTTCGGCAAATTTTAGGGCAATTGCTTCGCCAATACCGCGGGCTGCCCCTGTAACTATAGCAACTTTTCCTTCAAGTAGTTTCATATACTAGTCAATTTGATGAATAACAAGATAAAATAAAATGAATTTGTAAATGTATTGCACGATAATTAAATGTGCGATATAAAATAAAATAGCAAAACCGGCACTTTGCCATATTGTTGTTTTGTAAAATCTCCTCGCTCCAACACCGGCATAAGTGCAAAGCAAAGCATATGTTGTGATTCCAAGCAGCGTGTCGTTAACATTAAAGTAGGAATTCGTTACAAGGTGATACACCCACTCACCGATGAATAACAGAACGGGTAATAACAAAAAACCCCACAACAGATACATGCAATTTATCTCGGCGGAGAATACCATGTGGTCAAAAAAATATTTTCTTTTTTTAAAAGTAAGAAGCCAGAAGAATAGTGCCGTTAAGGGAAGCAGTATCAGCAATAAAAACTTGGATGCCTTCTCTGATTTTTGCTGAAATAAAGTTGTCAACTGCTCATCAGTCAGGTGTTTTTGTATCATAATCTCTCTTGCCTGTTCCATCGCATATTTGCCATACAAGGGATGATGCGTATGATAATAAAGTTTCATATTCAACCCTTCAAATACAGGGAAAAGCAGGTAGGTGACCACCAATAATAAGAAAAGGGAAAGTGGTTTAAAGTAAGTTTTTCGCTTCCCCTTGCAATAGTCAACAGACAGCTGCCCGGGCTTCGCAAATATGTTTTTTAGTGTATTGAAAAAAGTTCCTTCGAAATGAGTTATGAAATGCAGGCCTTCTTCAAAAAGATGAAAAACTGACTTATCCTTTTCATTATAAACTTTTTCACCGCATTTGTTGCAGTATTTACCTGAAAAACTGTTATTGCAATTTTTGCAAACGTGATCGACAGGTTGCATAGAGCCTATGTTGTGAAAATAAGGATTTCTTCCACATACTTTCTTTCATTGCTTAATCTTGGCACTTTATGTTGTCCGCCCAGTCTGCCCTTGCTTCGGAGCCAGGCGGCAAACGTCCCTTTTTTTAATAAATGAACAACGGGTAAACGCAAAGCAATATCCTTGTATCGCTTGGCTTCGTAATCGCTATTGATCTTTTTTAATGCAGCGTCCAGTTCTTTATTAAAAGCCTCGATGCTTTCCGGTTCTTTATCAAATTCTATCAGCCATTCATGAGCACCATTTGATGCATCAGAAAAATAAACCGGTGCAGCCGTATAATCAGCAACAACTGCTCCTGTTTTTTCACTTGCAATTGCAATTGCTTTGTCTGTATTATCGACGATCACTTCTTCACCAAATGCATTGATGTAGTGTTTCAGCCTTCCCGAAACTTTTATCTTAAACGGTTTTATAGAAGTGAACTGGATGGTATCGCCAAGCAGGTATCGCCATAAACCACCCGTAGTGGAAATTATCAATGCATAATTTTTATGGGTTTCAACATCCTGCAGACCGATAGTTTCAGGCTCGCTTTTTCCATATTCGCTTACCGGCATAAATTCCATAAAAATGCCATGATCGAGAAAAAGCAACATGCCTTCTTCATTGGGAGTATCCGATGCGGCAAAGAAACCTTCGCTGGCATTATACATTTCCAGGTAGTGGATGTCTTTGCCTATTAATTTTTTGAATTGCTCTTTATATGGGGTAAAGGAAACACCGCCATGCATATAAAGCTCAAGTGTTGGCCATACATCTGCGATGCAATTTTTACCCGTGATCTCAAGAATTCGTTTGAATAAAACTACCGTCCAGGTAGGTACGCCTGAAATAGAAGTTACAATTTCTTTGATCGTACTGTTGGCAAGTTTTTCAATCTTGCTTTCCCATTCATCCATTAATGCGATGCTAAGATCAGGCGTTCTTATCCAATGGCCCCAGAATGGAGTGTTCTGTAATAGTACAGCACTCAGGTCACCGTATTGCGCTTCAGGGTTTACCTGGTTAATTGTATGACTTCCGCCAATCACCAAGCCCTTGCCGGTTAATAATTCCGAAGCAGGATTAAAGTTGTAATACATCGTCAAGACATCCTTGGCGCCTTTGAAATGACAATCCTGTAAACTTTCATCGCTAACCGGAATGAATTTGCTTCTGTCGCTGGTAGTGCCACTACTTTTAGCAAACCAGTATATAGGAGTGTTCCATAAAACGTTTTGTTCGCCGCCCAGTATGCGATCTATGTACGGCTTCATGTTGTCGTAGTCGTGAATAGGAACAGCTTGCTTAAAAGCCCGGAGAGTGAATAATTCGGAAAAATTATATTTCCTTCCAAACTCGGTGTACTGCGCTGCCGTTACCAGGTTTTGCAATACATCACGCTGCGCTTCGATCGGGTTATTTTTCCAGGCATCGATGCGCCACATACGCATACGGGCAAGGGATGATATGGCAGGGCTCAGCAATTTCATTGAAAAACAAAATAAAGTAACGGAAATTAATACTAAATAGAGATATTATAACGATGGACTACCGGGCTCAGGCGGAAAGCCAGAAGCGCCAGCAATCGTTTCTGTAATATTCTTAAGTGCATCGCCTTCATTTCTTGCTTCTTCATGTAAATAGTCTTTTCTTCTCAATTCAAAATTTCTACCGAGGTATAATCTTCTTACATCCTCATCAGCTGCTAATTCTTCGGCTGTACCATGTTTAAATATTTTTCCTTCAATTAACAGGTAAGCCCGATCGCAAATGCTAAGCGTTTCGGTCACGTTATGATCTGTAATCAGAATGCCAATGTTTTTATATTTCAGTCTTGCAACAATTGCTTGTATATCTTCAACAGCAATTGGGTCGATGCCCGCAAATGGTTCATCCAATAAAATAAATTTTGGATCATTGGCTAATGCTCTTGCGATCTCTGTCCTTCTTCTTTCACCACCACTCACCACATCTCCTTTACTTTTTCGAACATGCTGCAACCGAAATTCACTGATAAGCGTTTCAAGTTTTTGATGACGTTCATGACGTTTTAATCGTGACATTTCAAGAACCGCCATGATATTATCTTCAACACTTAGCTTTCTAAATACCGATGGTTCCTGGGGCAGGTAACCAATTCCCAATTTTGCTCTCTTATACATTGGGAGGTTAGTAATATCAGTATCATTTAAAAAGACTTTGCCTTCATCCGGTTTGATCAAACCAACGACCTGGTAAAAGGTGGTTGTTTTGCCTGCACCATTCGGGCCCAATAAACCAACAATCTCTCCCTGGTTCAATTCAATAGAAACATGATTCACTACCGTTCGGTGGCGATAGCGTTTAACAAGGTCTTTAGTACTGATCGTAATTGACATCTGGAGCAAAAATACGGGTTGAAGAATTAATAGTTAAGCAACCTGATTCCTTTAACATCAATTTGCGTTATGTGGCTATCATGCTTAGCTTTGCACGTCCCGATAACTATCGGGATTAATTATAAAAAAGAATGAAAATAATCGATCATATTAATCAGGCAACGGATACATTGATCTCATTTGAAATACTTCCGCCGTTAAAAGGAAAAGGTATTGCGGCTATTTATAATCACCTTGACCCATTAATGGAATTTAAACCGGCCTATATCAACGTTACTTATCATCGTAGTGAACATATTTTTAAAAAACGAATTGATGGAACTTTTGAGAAAGTTGTGATCCGCAAACGACCCGGCACTGAAGCTATCTGTGCTTCTATCATGAACCGCTATAATGTTGATACGGTACCGCATCTTATATGCGGGGGATTTACAGTGCAGGATACCGAAGATGCATTGTTAACACTTAGCTACCTGGGTATTGACAACGTGCTTGTACTTCGTGGTGACGCCGCCAAAAATGAAACTTCTTTCGAACCAGAGCCTGGCGGGCATAAATATGCTATCGAGTTGCTGAAGCAGGTCGTAAACCTTAATCATGGGATCTATATTGAAGAAGAATTGAAGGGAACAAGTGGTACAAAATTCTGTATTGGTGTAGCCGGCTATCCCGAAAAACATTTTGAAGCGCCAAATATGCAAACCGATCTTACTTATCTGAAAAATAAAGTAGATGCAGGTGCCGAATACATTGTAACGCAAATGTTTTTCGATAATAAAAAATTTTTTGAATTTGAGAAGCAATGCCGTGCGGCAGGAATTACGGTTCCTATCATTCCTGGCCTGAAACCAATTACTTCAAAAAAACAACTCTCCATCATTCCAAGAACATTTTATGTAGATATACCCACTGATCTCTCTAATGAAATTTTGAATTGTAAGGACGACACCTGTGTCGAACAGGCTGGTACCGAATGGCTGCTTGCGCAATCCAAAGAATTGAAAGCAGCAGGTGTGCCGGTATTGCATTATTACACGCTTGGAAAACCTAACGTTGTTTGCAATGTGGTGAGGCAGCTGTGAATGAGTTAGGAGTCAGAAATCGGCAGTCCGGAGTCACAATTAAAAATCTATCGGCTGAACCGTTGTTGACAAATCAAAAAAAAGCGAGTCTTCCCCCTCTAATTTCTGATAATACTCATTTTGCTATACTCTTCAGCACTTCTTCATTGACTTTTACGGGATATTTCTTTTTCAGTTCAGCGATCCACTTCTTATCGATCGAATCCTGGAAGTCGGATATCACGTCGCCACGGGCATCTGCAAAAGTTTTTTGCGCGGGTACCGGGTAGATCTTAAATATCATAGCAAAGGAAGAACTATTGTCATCTTTATTTTTTACAATCGATGTAATTGTTCCGGCTTTGGCAGTAGTTTTTTGTGCGCCGGGTATTTTTGTTATTTCAAACCGGGCCGAATCAGAAGTAATTCTATCGCTGAAATTTACCAACACTTCATTCCATTTTGATTTGTCTTTAACTAAAATATCCCTGAACGATTTTGCAGTTGCATCATCGCCACAATAAAAGATCACGGCATCGGCGCTGTAGGTCCATTTATACTTGTTCTTATTCTGGTTATAAAATGTTCTTTGTCCCGTAGTATCCGACTGGGCATTTGACCATACTTCCTTCATCATAATGTCAAAGAATAGATTGCCATCTTTTAATTCTTTCATTTGCTGGTTGAACTCCTCGTTATATTCTTCAAGGTGTTCACGGTAATATTCCATAACCGCATTTCGCTTAAACTCCTCATTCAATTGATTAAATGGCTTCATACCACTACCGTCAGGGTTATACCTGTTGGAAATTGAATAGGTGAGAAGATCATTGACGCTTTTTGTCGATTGACCAACACTGAACAATGCTGTCGACTTATTTACAGGATTGCCTAAAGAAGGCGGGCGGGATGCGAGCACACTGTCAAAATACATCTGCAGCATCGCCTGGTCAATGGTGAATTGTTTATAACCCGCCTGAGCAAGTATTCTATTATACAACTTCTCTTTTGCCACTCTTGTCCGGTTGTCTTTTTCTACAAGGCCACGTATTATATCGAGGTTCTTTTTATTTTTTACAGCTGGCGGCGGTGTTAAAGACATTCTTTTTACAATGTGATAGCCGTGGTTGGTTGCAAATGGTTTACTGATCGCACCGTTTGTGGTTAAGGAAAAAACAGCGGCTTCAAACACAGGATCAAACGTGCCCAACCCAAATTCAGGCATCAGTCCGTTTGAAGCTGAAGACACAACATCATTGCTGAATGCAGTTGCAAGTTTTCCAAAATCATCACCTTTTTGCAATCGATTATAAATTGAATCGGCAAGCATTGAAATTTTTTCTTTTGTCGCAGCATCGGTACCGGCAGGCACAGCGATCAGGATCTGAGAAGCTTTCATTCTGCCAACGGCTTTTCTTTCACTTATATTCTTAAAAATATGGTACCCTGAATTGGATCTGTACGGGGCTGAATATTTTCCAGGCGACAGGTTGTAAATTATATTTTCAAACTGGTAAGGCAGGGAAAATACAGTAATATAACCGAGGTGCCCCTTATTATCTGCAACAGATGGATCCTGGGAAAATTTTACTGCTACATCATCAAAACTTTTTCCCGATTGCAGCTCCATAAAAGCTTCCTGTATTTTCAATTTTACAACCGGTGAATCAGAAAAATTTGCACCTGTATAATATGGAATGAAGATGTGTTGCACTTTGATATCTTTCTGGCTCCTGTCAAAGGCCTCATTCACCAACGCATTCATACTTTCGGTGTCGGTCATATAGTTTTCGATCACCTGGTTTCGCAAGGCTGTAAACTCTTCGATAAAAGCGGGCATAGAATCATAACCTCTCAACGTAGCTTCATGAATTTTCAACTTTGAGTTGATATAGAGGTTTAGATATTCCCGCATCTTTTTAGCCTTATCAGTAACCGGCGCGGGATAAACTTTATTAAAAGCTTTAAGGTATTCCTTTGCCGAAACGCTTTTATCGGCATAGGTAAAAAGCGTTTGAGCTCGTAAGGAAAAAGATGCCACAAGCAGCAATGCGAAGATCGATGGTAGAGGTTTCATGACAATGGATTTTACTGACCTTTTAACTTAAAATCAAGTACTTTATCAATTTGGTCAAAAGGAATTTTTTTGGCCAATATGGATTTGTCTTTGTCCAGCAAATATAATGTAGGCACAACTTGCACATCGTAAAGCTGGTAATAACTCGGAATATTATTTTTCACTCTTGCCTCATTTGCCTCTTTTGAATAATAGACATGCTCCCAGCCTCGCAAATTATGTTCACCAATGAATTTCAACCAGTCCTTTTTTGTGCCATCGGTTTCTTTTGCCAGTGCATATATCTTTAAATTTAATGAACTCCATTTTGCCCGGAAAATAGAATCTATTCTTGGCAACGTTTCCTTGCAATGCCCACAGGTAGGGTCCCAGAATACAACGACCGTATAAGGATTGGCGATGCTGTATAAGCTTTTAGTTTTACCTGTACTGTCCGGCAATTGAATGTCAGCTGCTTTTGCGCCAAATAAATTTGCAGCCATGCTGTAATAGCGGTCAAAAATTGTTTTCTTGCCTTTCTCTGTCAGCCAGGGATATTCTTTTTGTGAAAAATATTTTTCAAAAAGATGAACGTACACTTTGTCTTCCCACATGTATTGAGGGGTCAAGTAACGGTTTATAAATTTAACAAGGAGAAAGCGCTGCATTTCATCATTAGCAGTTGCGTAAGCAAGCATCCAGTCTAATTCTTTGATCACCGAATCAGGATGCGGGTAAATTAAAGTGGCAAAGTATTCGTCGAGTTTTTCTTCAAAAAAAGAAGTGCGGGCAAGGCGTTCATCAAAAAACCATGTATCATCCCAATAGTGGTCCTTGAAATACCGGTAAGCAAATGCAGAATCATATTTGCCGCCTGGATGTTGGGCAGCAGGTGGCACTATGGGATTTTTCATTGCCTTAAGTAAAACGCTGATTGTTGCATCTGGGTTTTTAGCAATAAGATCCTGCCGGTATTGTTGAAGGTCTTTATCAGCTTTGATAATCGCATCCGTTCCCTTAGTTGAGTCGGCTTTTGTTTTTGAAGCAGCTAATTGCTTTTTTGCATTTTCGATCTCTTTTCCTTTGATGGAAGCATAATGCTGGTATTGCAGGAATAATGTATTGTCAGGCGAACCTTCAAATTTCATAGAAGGGATCAAATTGGCCGTATCCGCGAAAACAGAAAACTTCTGTTCCTTGTCAATTAATACTTCAAAATATCCGGACTTGTTAGGAAACCCGATCAGGTAAACGCCTTTCTCTAATTTTTTTGCTCGTTTAAACACACCAACACTATTATCATCAAGCATCACCGAATCAAAGATTGGCTTTTGTTTGCCATAATGATAACCGAGATAGATGAATTGTTTCTTAAAAGGTTTGAAAGTAACCTTAAGCTCAAATTCATTTGATTGTGCAAAAAGATAGCTGGCGGCGCCAAGTAGAAATAACAGTGAAAAAATACGCTTCATGGAGTAATGATAATAAAACGGTAAAGTTATTCAAAAACCACCTTGCCTTCCACACGGGCTATACTTTTGCCTTCGGCAGCGTAATCC
>CBFGXP010000057.1:0-19034 GCA_965652775.1 uncultured bacterium | reverse complement strand
AATTAATAATTATTGAATACAAATAAATATTTATAACGAGTTAATATTTGAGTTATGCCAAATCCGAAACGCAGACATAGTCAGCAGAGAAGCGCAAAAAGAAGAACACATTACAAGGCCACAGCGGCTACATTAAGCATTGATGGCACTACAGGTGAAACACATGTAAGACATCGTGCACATGTAAGCGAGGGTAAGCTTTATTACAAAGGCAAGGTTGTAAGTGAAAAAGCGCCAATAAAAAAATAAGCTTCTTAGATCACAACTTATTATTCCAAATTCCAATTGAGTGACTCTCATGAGGGATTTGGAATTTGTTTTTTGGAACTTTTAGTTTGTTTACTTTGCAATAGTTATGACAATAGGACTTGACATGATGGGTGGAGATTATGCCCCTTTGGAAGCGGTAAAGGGTGCATTACAATATTTACAGGACGGGGATCGCACTGCTACGTTGGTTCTTATTGGTGATGAGTCTAAGCTTGACGACCTGATAGATGAATATAAGGTTCCGGAAGAAAGAATAAAACTGGTTCATGCAGAACAGATAATTGACATGCACGAGCACCCCACTAAGGCCTTAAAAGAAAAACAAAGATCTTCCATTGCGATCGGGTTTAATTTACTTGCTTCGGGAAATATAGACGCTTTCATCAGTGCTGGTAATACCGGGGCAATGCTGGTTGGCGCTTTATTTAGCATCAAAGCGTTGGAAGGGGTATTGCGACCGACCATTTCAACTATAATTCCAAAGGAAAATGGCGGAACGGGGTTGTTGCTGGATGTTGGCTTAAATGCGGATTGCAAACCAGAACAACTGAATCAATTTGCCGTTATGGGTTCAGTCTTTGCGCAAACGATTCTTGGTATAGAAAACCCGAAAGTAGGGCTAATGAATGTAGGTGAAGAAGAAGGCAAAGGAAATATACTATGCCAGGCTACATATCCCCTGTTGAAGGAAAACACGCATATCAATTTTATTGGCAATATTGAAGGCCGTGATGTTTTTATGGATAAGGCCGATGTAATGGTTTGCGAGGGATTTACTGGCAATATCATTTTGAAGCTCGCTGAATCGCTTTATGATATTACTCAGCGGAAAAAGATCCAACATGAATACTTTGACAGGTTCAACTTTGAAAACTACGGCGGTACTCCGGTGTTAGGTGTAAATAAACCTGTTATTATAGGCCATGGAATTTCCGGGGCAAAATCATTTAAAAACATGATTGTATTGGCACAAAAAATGATCGACAAGAATATAATGCAACGAATGAAAGAAGAATTGGTATAAAAAGTTCCAGTCCATTTTCCTTATCCTTTCTTATCTTTAGAGCTCATGCGACCCTTACTATATATCGGATTATTTTGTTTTACCTGTTCTTTTTTACAAGTACACCACACTGCCGCACTCAAGGGCATGAATATATCTGAGAAAACAATCTTTTATCAACTTGCAGAGAATATTATTCCGATCAAGATTCAACAATATGGAGTGAGGAATGATATTGTACTCGTCAATCTTCACGATGACGAGTTGACTTCTGTGGATGCTGCAAAAAGATTCCTGGAAGAGCATGGTGGTATGCTCATCGAACTAGAAAATAATTCGCAACGAAATATTCGTTTCCGGTTAAACGGATCTTTTTATAAGGTTGACCCTAACAGGATGTTTTCCAAAGAAGGGATTAAAAAATCGCTTGAGCAGTTTGGACCAATTTCTCCAGCAGCGATTGATGAAGTAGAAAAAATGGGACAACGCATTATTCAATTGATCCCCGAAGAAACGACCTGTATAATTGCACTACATAATAATACTCCTGATCTTTTTTCAGCTATGGAATATGCACCAGGTAATAAAAGAGCTGCGGACAGCAAAAAAGTTTATATAAATGACAAACAGGATGCAGATGATTTTTTCCTCACTACTGATAGCCATTTATACGAAAAACTTGCTGACAAAGGTTTTAATATCATTCTGCAGGATAACAAGAATTGTACTGAAGACGGTTCGTTGAGTGTTTATTGCGGCAGGAAAAAGATTCGCTATGTTAATTGTGAAACTGAGCATGGTAAATCAGAACAGTACTATAAAATGATCCAGGCACTTATTGCTGCTCTTCCGGGCAAAAAATGATGTCCAACTTCTGATTTGGTCTCTCCCGCATTTCCGTAAAAAAAATTTTGTTCCTGAATCAAACGCTTCTTTGTATATTTAAATCGTTTCTGCCCCTTGAAACCTCTTCTGGTTAGCTGGCGTCAATTCTCCCTTTGAAAGTTTTTTAATCTGTCAATTTTTAAATTGAAAAATAATCGGCTTAATAGCCCGGTTCAAGGCTATAATCAGCCTTTTGAATTTGCCATCATTGCCTATTGATTACGATTTGGTTTACAAAAAAAATTTGTAACCGTTAAACCTTTGAGATCTAAATATCATTATTATGAAATTTAACCTAGCCGCAAAGATTTTTGTATTGATATTATGCTCCTCTCTTCTGCATAAGAAATCAATCGGACAGCAACTACCCCTAAGCGATTTTGTAATGTTCTCAGGACCTAATGGACCGGGGACTTCACTTATTGGCTCGTCTATCGTCATCAATAATGGATCCGTTGGAGCATATAAACTTGTGCAAACCACAGGAAACGCCACTATAAACTCAAATATTTATTCAGGCGATAAGATAATTATCACCAACAGTAATGTGATCAATGGGAGGATTGCCGCGGCTAATTCTTCTTTGTCGATTGGTACAGTGTTATCGGTTGGGTCAAGTACATTGATCACCGGGAATATTGATGTCAACGGAAATATTGTTATCGGAGGCGGCACTGTTTCAGGGACAGTAACACTACCAGTGGGAAACAGTTATACCGGGCCAGTACCGGCTGGTGATACAGTTTTCGGCACGCCTTCTATTCCAACTCTCCCTGCTATGCCCGCTGCTACAGTCTTTCCCGCGGCAGGAAGTACAAATTATACCAACAGCCAAACATTATCACCCGGATCCTATGGCAACGTTATTTACTCTGGAAATAAAACGTTAACATTAAATGGACCCGGCGTGTATGTGTTTAATACAATACAGTGGACTGGAAACTCTAATAAACTTGTTTTCAATTTTCAGAATAGTACTTCAGGAAGATTTTTTATCTACGTACATGGCAATGCAGATTTTGGTAAACTGGCTGCAAGTGTAATTAATGGAGGCAGCGCATCAAGAATTTACGCCGAAACACATGGTGATGGCGTAGGCACTTCAATTCCTGGAAACAGTTTCATTATAGCAAATGGTTCGTCTGGCGGAGGTTCAAAATGGATGGGGACCGTTTATGCAACTGCCGCAGGGATCAATATTGGTTCAGGCACCGGCTCGAGTACATTAACAGGCGCACTTCATAGTGTCAGCCAGGTTTCTATCCAAAGCGGTGTTACTATGAATTATGCCCCCTTCTCCTCATGCTCGGCGCCTGATATCAATGCGGGACCGGACCGGCCGCTGAATTTTTCAACACTGGATACTTTGATCGGGACTTCAAGTACACCTGATGCGTCATTCAACTGGCAAGCAATTAACGGCGGAGTCATTGCCTCTAATCCAAATAATGACTCGATCGCTATTTCGTCCGCCGGTACTTATGTCTTTACGGCTTCTATAACCCCTGCTTGTTTTTCCAGGGATACTGTAAACATCTTAAGCAGAGTTCGCAATGTCATTGGCGCGGAGTTACTTTCCATTTACCAGAACAACGATCCTTCTTCACCACCTCCTGTATCGCCATTCTTTACAATGCAGAACGGGTATGTAAAAATTGATGTGATCGTTTTTGCCGGAAAAAGACAAGAAGTTTTAGATACACTTGTAAAGCCGACTTATGGACTCATAAATATTTATCCGAGTGGGCTCAGCCCATTAACTATAACCGGTGATTTTCCGATTGCCAATTTATTAAAATTAAATTCGCTGAGTACTATTATAAATTATTGCAGGCCCTATTATTTCCCCTACACATTTAGCGAAAGAGATACGCTTACCGGTCTTGTAAAATCAGCGGGTGATACAACCATGCGAACTCATGTTGTCCGCCCCGGATTCAGGTTAAATGGGGATGGTATTAAGATCGGTGTTATCTCTGACAGCTATAATACGATCTTAAGCGGAACTACCCCCACACTTCCATTACAACCAATTAGAATACCTCCTTACATAATTGACCCTGTTACCCTGGACACAATTGGAACGTTAAATCCAATTCCTCAAACCTTTCGAACACAAAGTGCTGCACAGGATATTGGACAAGGAGATCTGCCTGGTGATACTTTAGGATCGGTTAATCCAAATGGATACCTTAAAAATGTACATGTATTGCAGGATTTTCCCGTCGCAAGAACCGATGAGGGAAGAGCGATGTTACAAATAATCCATGATGTTGCTCCGGCTTCAGAACTCTATTTCCGCACAGGGTTTTTTACGGCTGGCGATTTTGCAAACGGGATCAGAGAATTAAAAAATGCAGGATGTAAGATCATCGTCGATGATATTACGTACGTTACTGAACCATTTCTTAAAGACGGTATTGTAGCCACAACGGTTAATGAAGTGAAGGGACAGGGCGTTACTTATTTTTCTGCCGCAGGCAATTTTGCCAACCGGTCTTATGAAAAAGATTATAATCCGGGAGACGCTTCATCCATAGGTTTTCCCGGTAAAACGGCGCACAATTTTGGAAATGGGGGGAATGTTGATTTCTTCCAGCATTTAAAACTGAAACCAGGCAATTACACATTTGCTTTTCAGTGGGTGGATAATATCTATTCAATTGGCGAAACCGGTGGTACTCAATATGACCTTGATATTTTCCTTACCAAGAACACTGATGGCACAGGTTTGATTGGATTTAACCGCGATAATTTTTTGGGTGATCCCATCGAATTTATCCCCATCACCATTCTTGGCAATAGTCCAACCGATACTACCGCGAAAGATTATAACCTGCTTATTGTAAATAACACTCTCACCGGAAATCCATCCCGCATCAAGTACATTGTATTCAAGGGTGATTTGAGGATCATGGAATACAATGATGGAAATTCAACTATTGTTGGACAGGCAAATGCAGCAGGAGCTATTTCCATTGGTGCCGCCCGTTATAATCATGTGCCTAATCATCCTAATTTGCCGGCAACATTATCCGGAATTACAAAACCACAGATAGAAAGATTTTCTTCAAAAGGTGGAACTGTGGTCAATGCATTAACAAGACAAAAACCTGACCTGGTAGGACCGGATGGTGGAAACACAACCGTTAGATTAGGTCAGGATTATCCTGATTGGATATTAGATGGATTTTCAAATTTCTTTGGGACATCAGCCGCGGCTCCACACGCTGCAGGAGCTGCTGCATTGATTATGCAGGGGCGCAAAAAATATCTTGATGGCCATCCCGAAACCTCCCCCGATGAAATAAAAGCATTGTTGCAATCAACCGCTGTGGATATGAGACCACCGGGTCTTGTGGGTTATGATTTTTATTCCGGTGCGGGGTTGATTGATGCCGATTCGGCAATGCGAACTTTTGCGGCACCAACGCCTTTTCAAATACAATTGGTGGTACCACCTAATGTTATTCCCGGTGAAACTGAATTTAATTTAAAAATTACGGGCCAAAATTTCAGTACCAATACTGTTGTTTATTTTGACGATTCAGTAATTCAAACACAATTCGTAAATAAGAATGAATTAACTGCAACAATAGGAACGTTTGAAGGTAACCCTGAAATAAAAGCTTACACGCTACCCAAAACAAATTTTGATGATGGTGGTTTTTCCAATAGCCTTTACTTTTTTGATGGCGACATTGTAGTAACTGCAGTTGGCGTAACAAAAAAATATGGAGATCCCGTGCCTGTCCTTGATACGATAATTGCTATAGTAAATAACCTGACCGGCGATACAACCCTACTCCAGGATACTACATTAACGCTCAGTCAAATTGGCCTTAGCAGTCTAACCTTAACAACAATTGCAACGAAATATAGCGACGTAGGCACCTATGCTATCGTACCGTCAAGGGTCTTTAATTCCAATGATCCGGCCGATCTTGCTTTGCTGAAGAAATATAACTATACGTTTATCCGGGCATTTGTAACCGTTGATCCGTTACCGATAAAAGTCACGCCTAACGATAAAACTGTTGTATACGGGCATGTAATTGATAACATAAGTTATAAGTATGCCAATCAGAATGGAACGCTGATCACTGATGCGGTATTACTTAATAAACTCGATTCATCTCATAAAGAATTCATGCCAAACAATGTGCTTGCTGTGGTAAATGGTTACCCGGGTACAACGGGACTCACTGATGCCGAACTTAATAATATGAGTGGAATGGTAAGTTTTCAATCTGTAAAGAATTCAAGAAAATTCGAAGTGGTTAATGGATCACTGGTTCCATTGCCTGCGAATTCAACTACTTTTAATGTACATTACCTTGTTGATGTAGGTGCACAGGCAATACGTAATTTTAAAACCAACCCTTCAGTTGCAATATTTGAACCCTCTTATCCTAATATTCACTTAAGAGCTGTAGTAGGCGCAGGAGCGTTGTCATCAGGAAGCGTTCACGTAGCCATAACAAACAAACAACTGGTAAATGGTACGCTTGTACAAATGGTAAACGATGCATCCGGAACATATGTGCCGGTGTTAAATGGAACACTTGTGCAAATGGTTAATGGGAAGTTGGCTAATGGAACACTGGTACAATTGGTGAATGGCACGCTGGTTCAACTGGTGAACGGTGAACTTGTACCTCTTGCAAATGGCACGTTGGTGCAATTAGTGAATGGTACGCTTGTGCAAATGGTTAACGGAACTCTCGTTCAATTAGTCAACGGCACCAATCAACCAGTGGTAAATGGATCTACAGTACAGATCCAAAATGGCACACTCGTTCAGCTTGTGAATGGTGTACCGCTTGCCAATGGCACACTGGTCCAAATGGTAAATGGAACGTTGGTTCAGTTAGTAAATGGCACGTTGGTGCAAATGGTGAATGGCGCATCCACTCCTATAACTAATGCTTTACAAATCCAAAACGGAACTCTTGTTCAACTTGTAAACGGAGTTCCTTATGAAATACTTAATGGCACCCTGGTACAATTAGTAAATGGGACGCTGGTACAAATGGTGAATAGCTATTTGTCGACTCCGGGCAATAATGAAAACGCAGCAGTCATTGTTGATTCAGATGATGTCGCAGAGCAAGATGGCTTTGTTGGCGCGATGTTCTCAACCAACATAATAACCGGTCTCAACATTGGGCAGCAATCATTGATCAGCGGGGTCTTAATCAATCCAAATTTCCAAATCACCTATGGAATAGGTCATGTAACTATTGTTGAAGACAGTGCCTGTTTGTTGACGCATAGTCCGTTTAAGAATTTTGGCAATACAACACAACAGCCTACCAGCTTATGGTTGAACCTTACAACCAAGGTAAGTGGTCAACTTGTAGAGGAAGGAGATTATCTTTTATACAAATCAGGATCTGTAACGTTTAATAACATCGCTTCAACACCATTGGTAATTAACTTACCTATGCCAAACGGAAAGATCGTCGCAACCGCTGCGGTTAGTGCTCCTATTACAAATTATGATGCCGCTACAAATACATGGATCACTAAAGTGCCGCTCGAATTCGCAAGCACGTCTGATATTTTTGTTACTGGTGTGATCATAAATTCAAGCAATGGATTTATAAAATTGAATGGCAATACGAGCTCCGTAGTAAAAGGAATGTTTTATAGCAACAGGGTCTTCTCTGATCAGTGGGCCTATGGCATTGCTGCCTATCAACCGCAGTTTACTTATACAACTATCGGAGGATTTGGTGATGTAGTTTCTATCAATGGATCTTACCGGGCGGGCACTCCTATTCCAATCTTATCATCACTTGTTCAGGGCGCAAGCGGTGGCGGCGGTAATAACTACACAGGAAGCAGTTCGTCATTCCAAAACTTTACTGCATGTATTGATCCCAACTCGCTGCCGTCGCTTAGGATCATAAATTCATCATTAACCTCCGAAACAATTCCAGAGCTGATTTCTGAGCCCGGAGTTTTCATTAATCCGAATCCTGCATCAAGCTCAATAACAGTGTCTTTTACGCCTTTGCAAACGGGGAAATCAAAAATTGAGATATTTACCATTCAGGGCAGCAAAGTTTTGGAAAAGGACTATGGTATTGCCGAAGCCGGAAATAAATCGGTTAAACAAATTGATATTAGTAAATTAGTAAATGGGATCTACCTCGTTAGAGTATGGAATGCGGGAAAAGTGACAATTAAAAAAATAGTTGTATCCCGATGATACGGATATATAAACTCTATACTATGTAAACCATTAAACCATGAAACAAAAATTAAGGATCTTAATCGCCGTTTTCTTAATTGCCTCGTCAGGAAGTTTTGCGCAAAAACCTACTGCAGAGAATGATCCTCAAATCAAAGAGGACACGGCATCGGTCAATTTGTTATTGAAGAAAAGCAAAGAAAAACTTGGGACTTCGCCTGACAGCGCCATCGCGTTAGCTATGCAGGCAAAGGACCTGGCAGAAAAAATAAACTACGACCAGGGCAAAGCATTATCATTAAAAAATGTCGGGCTTGGCTACTATTACCAGGGTAAATATTTGGAAACACTTGATTACTGGACACAATCCTTGGCTATCTATGAAAGCCTGAAAGATGAAACAGGAATTGCCAATTTGCAAAATAATATCGGGGCGGTTTATGCGGACCAGGGTGATGACGCCAGGGCTCTTGACTATGGATTAAAGTCACTAAAGATCTCAGAAAAACTTGGAGATAAACTTAGAATATTATCTGCACTTAATACAGTGGCAAGTATATATTATGCCAAAAAAGCAACGTGGGACACAGCGTTAAATTACCTGTTAAGAGCTTTACCACTAGCCGAGGAACTTGGCAATCCAGATGTTATTGGCGGTATCTCTGAAAACATTGGTGAAATATATTATGATAAAAAGGATGATGTAAAAGCAATGGAATATTATAAAAGGGCAATAGATGTTTTGGGGAACACGACCAATGCCCCATTTGCTTACAATGGAGTCGGGAAAATTTATCGGCGTAAAGGGAATACCGCGGAAGCATTAAAATATCATCAAATAGCATTGGATATTTCAGAAAAGCAGGATAATAAGTTACACATGGTGAGATCGCTGGAAGGAATGGCAAATGTTTATTTAAGTATAAATGATTTCCGATCAGCTCTTACCTACTTTAACAAGGCCGAAGCCCTGGCAAAGGAATTGAAAGCTAACCACAATCTTAAAGACCTATACCAGGAAATGGCAGAAGCTTATGAAAAAGCAGGAGATTACAAGAATGCATTTGCCTATCAAACCAGGCTCAACAATATAAAGGATACTCTTTTTAATGAACTAACCGAAAGGAAATTGGGAGCCTTGCAGTTTGAATTTGATCTCGAAAAGAAACAAAATGAGATCACCCTATTAACAAAGGACAAAGATCTGCAGGCAATAAGCATCAAAAGGCAAAAGCTCGCAAAGAATGCTTTCATGATAGGCTTGCTTCTCGCTTTTACAATTGCATTGTTGATCTTCAGAAGTTATCGCATAAAGGCAAAAACCCATAAAATACTTGATAAGCAGAAGAATGAAATTGAAAGCTTGCTGTTGAATATTTTACCTACTGAAGTGGCGCATGAATTGAAAACGACAGGACGTGCCACGCCCAGGCAATATGATAGCGTATCCGTCATGTTTACAGATTTCAAAGGGTTTACAACAATTGCTGATAAAATGGCTCCTGACAATCTTGTAAAAGAATTAGATGATTGCTTTATTGCTTTTGACGGGATCATTGAAAAATATAACCTGGAAAAAATAAAAACCATCGGTGATTCATATATGTGTGCCGGCGGCATCCCCACTCCGGATGCACAACACGTATTAAAAATTGTGAAAGCCGGTCTTGAAATACAGCAATATGTAAATAAATATAACGAGTGGCGATATGAAAAAGGACTGGAACCGTGGAATGTTAGAATTGGAATACACGTAGGTCCTGTAGTGGCGGGTGTAGTGGGTAAAAAGAAATATGCTTATGACATTTGGGGAAGTACCGTAAATATTGCAAGCCGCATGGAAAGTAATGGCGAACCCGGCAAAGTAAATATCTCCTCTGCAACTTATGAACTTATCAAAGATTATTACGAGTGCAGCTACCGTGGCAAGATCAGTGCAAAAAATATTGGGGAAATTGATATGTATTTTATCGAGCATGAGTACGCAATACCAAAGGATCTGCTACTCAATGAAAGACAGGAAATAGAGCAATAAAATTTCTTGACATACATTAGGTTCTTGCGGTCTCTGAAAAACGAGGTTTACATTTGGTTAATTTGTCTTTTCTTTGCCGACCTGATACCAATGAACTACATCAATAAAATCCGTAACGCTTTTAGCGAAAAGGAAGGCAAAACTATATTAACCAACTTTTTTTCCCTGTCAGTTATACAAGGAACAAATTTTATTTTACCCCTGATCGTTCTCCCCTACCTGATCAAAGTAATCGGCCTTGAAAAATTTGGATTGGTTGCATTTGCACAGGCTTTTATGAGCTACTTTATTATTTGCACTGATTATGGTTTTAATTTGACAACGACCCGCGAAATAGCGATAAATAAGAATGACAAGGCTAAGCTTTCATTAATTGTCAATACAACTTTATTGACCAAGATTGCCCTTTGCATGCTTTCGTTCATTTTAATGTTATTTATAGTTTCGCTTTCTCCTTACTTTTCACAATATTCTTCGCTTTATTACCTGTCATTCCTGCTCGTTATCGGCCAGGTGTTGATCCCTACATGGTTTTTCCAGGGAATTGAACAAATGAAATATCTCACTTACATAAACCTTGTAGCGAAGATCATTTTTACGGTCCTGATTTTTATTTTGATCACTGAACCTGCTGATTTTATTTATGTACCGGTTTTTTACAGCCTTGGCAATATTGTTTCAGGTTTGTTTGCCCTTGGCATCATGAACAAGAAATTTAATATCCGGTTCATATATCCAGGAGACTTCGGGCTATTACAGGAACTAAAAAAAGGATGGTATGTATTTCTTTCAAATTTTGCGATCAATACTTATATAAACTCTAATCTATTCATTCTTGGTCTTTTTGCAAGTAATGTAGTGCTTGGTTATTATAGTATTGCAGACAAAATATTGTATGCGTGCCGGCAAATATTAAATGTTTTTTTTAATGCAACATACCCGCAGGCGTGTCAAAAAATTCTTGTGAACCATGTTGAACTAAGATTATTTTTTAAAAAATATTTTTCTCCTTTTCTGATTATTGTATTCATACTATCGCTTGCGTTATTTACTATGGCTGACCCGATCACTTTATTTCTTGCAGGCACCGCGGTTCCTGAAATTACTTTTGCCATCCGTTTACTTAGTTTTGTTCCGGTGATCATTTGTCTAAATATTCCCGCCTTTCAAACTTTACTTGCCTATAATTTTCAAAAAAGTTATATGATGGTACTGGCGTCGTGTTCAGTGCTGAATATATTTTTAAACCTGCTTCTTGCCCCAAAATTTTCAATGACAGGAACAGCGATCTCGATCATCCTTACAGAAATTTTTATTACAGCCGGATTATATATTGTGTTAGCTGCAAGACATAAAAAACAAACTATCATCAACCCCCGCACTGTTTAAATGGAAAATTCCGGCATAGATTATTCAAGGCACTATAAGAACTGGCACTCCGATACCGGGGAACATATACAAAAGATGAATGCTTTGTACGGCAGGATCATTGATAAGCATTTTCCTGCTGATAGAAATGCGCGGATATTGGACATCGGTTGCGGCATGGGGTTCCTGTTGTTGGCGCTGAAAAGTTCAGGTTACCAATTTATCAGCGGTATTGATACAGATGAGCAGCAAGTATTATCATGCCGGAAAAAAGAATTGGATGTAGCACATGTAAGCGATAGCATGAGTTTTTTAGACGCCAATGCCGGCAGCTATGATATCATTACAGCTTTTGATGTATTGGAACACATTCCCGCCTCCCAGCAAATTAGCTTTATTAAAAAGGTTTTTGAAGCGCTAAAGCCGGGCGGTGTCTTCATTCTGACGGTGCCAAATGCGAATTCCGTACTTGCTTCCAGGAACAGGTATATAGATTATACACATCATGTACTTTTTACTGAAGTAAGCCTGGATTTTGTTCTATTTAACGGAGGATTTCAGGAATTTGAAATAAAGCCACTGGACTATATTATTCCTTCTGCCTCATTAAAATCTTTTCTGCATAGACTTTTATTAGGTTATTTCAGGTTTCGCAGGCGGCTTGAAATGATTGCAGAACTTGGCTCAACGTGGGGTAAAAGGATCCCTCTCTCATTCAATATTATTGGCAAAGCCATAAAAAAATAAACTTTATGCAGGTTTGCGGAGTTATTGTAACGTATGGCGACCGCTTTCATTTATTGTCACAAGTGATCAATGCTCTGCTGAAAGTAAAGATCGATCGGATTGTCCTTGTTGATAATGGATCATCTGCAAAGACCCAGTCAGGTTTAAAAATCAATTTCCCTGACTTAATAATACATCGTTTTGAAGAAAACAAAGGAACTGCAATTGCTTTTAAAACAGGAATTGAACAAGCGTTGAGTACGGATTGTGATCTTCTTTGGCTGTTGGATGATGATACTTGTCCCGAGCCTGCTGCCCTGGATCAACTTAAAACTTTTTGGGGTACCATCGCTGGCACTATGGAAAAACGCACGGCGCTTTGCTCCTATCGAAAAGATCGGCCAAATTTTGTCGATGCTATTTCTAATAATGATCCTGACAAAATATTACCTCCAACAAATAATTTTGCGGGGTTTCATATCAAAAAGTTGTTTACAAAAATTGGCGAACGAATGGATTCATCAAAGAAGATGCAACGCGAAGGCGCTGTGCCGGATTCAGGTAGAATAAGTGCTGCTCCTTACGGCGGGCTATTCTTTCATCGAGATCTTATTCAAAAAATCGGGTTGCCCGATGAATTGTATGTTTTATACGCGGATGATTTTGATTACACCTATCGTATTACAAAGTGCGGAGGCGAAATATGGTTAGTCACAAGCAGTGTTCTTCATGATCTTGAAAGTTCTTTTTACTTACCTGTAAAAAAAACAGCATTGTATCATTCCGCACTGGATTCACCGAAAGATGCATCTGCATATTATGCTTTAAGGAATACTATTCATTTCTCAAAAAAATATTTAGTAAAGAATAAGGCGTCGTATTTATTAAATAGGATCATCTTTAGTATCATTATTACCGTCATTGGCATTTTGAGAGGAAAAATACGCCGGTTAAAAGTAATACGATCCGCAATGAGGGATGGTGAAAAAGGAAAACTTGGGTTCAACCAGTATTATAAGATATGAACCTCGTTTTTATTTAGTTTTGCCGCTCATGAGCAATAACAAACTTATAACCTATTTAAAACATCAAAGTTTTCAGCCAACTATTTTAAGCTTATTTATAAATCCGTTTTTCTTTATTCGTTATGCCCTTTTTAAGAACATACGTGACTACATTCCCCATTTGAAGGGCAGCTTGCTTGATTTTGGCTGCGGCCGCAAGCCTTTTGAAAATCTGTTCTCTGTAACAGCATACATCGGTGTGGATATCGAGGAAACCGGTCATGACCATAAGAACTCAAAAGTGGATGTTTATTATGACGGCAAACATCTCCCTTTTAATGATGAAAGCTTTGATTCCCTTTTTTGCAGTGAGGTATTGGAGCATGTTTTTAATCCGGACGAAATTTTATCAGAATTAAATCGTGTATTGAAACCGGGAGCCAAAGCGCTGATCACTGTACCATTCAGCTGGAATGAACATGAAATGCCCTATGACTATGCCAGGTATAGTTCGGAAGGAATTAAACATCTTTTGCAAAAGAATGGCTTCAAAATATTAGGGTTAAAAAAAAGCGGGAATTTTGCAAGAGTTAATTTTCAACTCTGGGCACTTTATTTCTTTGAACTGTTCAGGAAAATTGGCCGGATGGGCTACCTGTTATCTTTACTGTTTATTGTTCCAATAAACATCCTGGGTAGTATTCTACTTATTTTATTACCCAGGAATGAATCTATGTACTTTAATAATATCGTACTCGCGGAAAAAATAGCAATGAGTAAATGATCCGCAAATCAGCCATAGCATACCTGATTCTAACTATAGCAATTTGCTATATCATTACGCCATGGTTTTTTGAAAGAAACTTTTTCTTTAATGAAATATTGGCAATAACCGGGTTTATTATCCTTGCCTATAAACGCTTTAAGACCGGTAATGATCCTATAAGCATTTTCATGGTCTTATTAATGGCCTGGAGCGGCTTGCATCTGATAATTTCTGTCGGCCGGCAGGATGCGCCATATTATTATTTCAGGAATTCAGTGATCGCCTATTCCATGTTAGCCTTTTTTATTGGTTTTTATTTGTTGAAATACCTGGGCAGCTACTTGTCATGGATAAGGAACTTATTGAGGTATTATATAGGTGTATTTCTTTTTATAAAGGCACCAACCATGCTTTTTGAAAGATATGGGGTATCAACCCTGTTTCCTGCACTATTTAAAAATGCCAGGTACCGATTCCTGCCATTGATGCTTATTGTAATGAACATTATCTATGGGTTCACTTATGATTCGGCCACGGCTCTCGTCATTGCTTTATTTTTATTCCTTGTATTTATTTCTCCGGGATATAAATTTTTCCGGCAAACCGTAACCATCATGTTAGTTATTGTTGCCCTTGTTTTTCTCTATTTACAGCCAGATCTTGCCCGGATCAAAAATCAATTTAGTCCATATGATAACAAGGCTATAGATGAAGTGATGCAATCCAACCGCTTACTTGCTATCGATGGCAACACTACATGGCGTCTTGTAATCTGGGAACAGATAATTGTTGAAAAATTTCCTTCAAATCTTTTTGGGATTGGCTTTGGTACACCAATGCTGAAATATTACCCGGTTGAAGACTTTAAAAAGATCGCAACATTGCCGTATGTAATGGGTGGCCACAATTCATTTATTTATTTATTTGGCCGTCTGGGCATTTTTTACGTGCTGCTGATTGCATTAATATATGTCACCCTATTCAGGGAATACTTTTATAATAAACAGTTTTATTATGCCAATAACCAAATACTGATCTTTTGGAGCTTCTTTTCAATTACGGTAATGGGCTTTTTCAACCCGATACTTGAATCTCCCATATTTGCTTCAGCATATTGGATATTGCTTGGTTTCGCGGCCCGGTGTATTTATGACCGGAAACTGAGTGAGAAAAAAACTTTAACTACTCTGTGAAAATTCTATTCATACATAACAAGTACAAACAATTTGGCGGCGAAGATGTGGCGGTTGACTTGGAAACTTCAACGCTGATCAAAAAAGGCCACGAGGTAAAAACGCTTTTTTTTGATAATACACCTATTGGAGGCAGCCTGTCAAAAATAACTGCGGCGTTTCGCTCAATATACAATCTTGCGTCAGCAAAAAAAGTTTCAAAAGCTATCCTTGAGTTTAAGCCGGATATTATTCATCTGCACAATCTTTTTTTTATTGCATCTCCTTCGGTCATTTATGCAGCAAACAAACATAATATTCCAATTATCCTTACGCTTCATAATTATCGGCTCATTTGTTCCAATGGATTATTACTTCGCGATAACAGGGTTTGCGAACTGTGTGTGCAAAAGAAATTCCCGATATCCGGTATTAAATATAAATGCTACAGGGGTTCAAGTACAGGAACGGCGGTAGTAACGGCGATAACAGGCACTCACAAACTAATTGGTACTTGGAAAAACAGGGTAAGTGCATTTATTGTTTCAAATGAATTCTCAAAATCACGGTTTTTAAATTCTTCTTTAGATGTACCGGCGGATAGAATAATTGTAAAGCCAAATTTCGTGGCAGATCCCGGAGAAGGCAATATAAATCGAGATAACTTCTTCCTTTTTGCCGGCAGAATAGCAACCGAAAAAGGTGTTGATATTTTACTGGAAGCTTTTGTTGGGTTACCCTCCGAGAAATTAATAGTTATTGGGGACGGGCCGGAAAAAGATCTATTACAAAAAAAATACTCTTCTCAAACCAATATTCTCTTTGCTGGTAAGAAAAGCAGGGATGAAGTATTAGATGCCATGAAGCGATCCAAAGCGTTCATCTGTCCTTCGATCTGGTATGAATTCACACCTTTCACCAATTTCGAAGCATTTGCAACTGGCACGCCGGTTATTGCTTCCCGGCTGGGATCGATGATTGACACCGTCAGGGACGGATACGATGGTCTTCACTTCAATGTCGGTGATGCCAATGACCTCAGGCAAAAAATTGAACTATTTGTACAAAAGGTTAAAAACAATAATGATTATTATAAAAATGCGCGGCAAACCTATCTTGAAAAATATCACCCTGAAGTTTACTACAGGTCAATCTTAAAAATTTATGAAACTGCCGTAGCGGGAAACTATGTTTGAAAAATTAAAAATAATAAGCCTTCGTGTTCATCATATTACCTTTAGCACAAGCCTTGAGCTGGTGACCGAATGGGCATTAAGAAGAAAACCATCTTATGTCTGTTTCGCAAATGTTCATATGACGATAGAAGCTCATAAAGACCCCTCATTCCTTGAAAAACTGGAAAAAGCTGATCTTGTATTAGCCGATGGTAAACCAATTGCCATTGCATGCAAATTGCTCCATCATAAAAAGCAGGAGCGTATCAGCGGCATGGATTTTACACCACGTATCCTTGAAAAAGCAAATGAAAAAAAACTTTCAGTTTTTGTTTATGGATCTACAGATGACGTCATCGGGTCCGTGAAAGAAAAAATTGCCATAGCATATCCGGCCGTCTATTTTGCAGGTGCCATCTCGCCCCCATTCAGAAATTTAACGGATGACGAAATTAAAATAGACATAGAAAAGATCAATCGATCAGGAGCACACATTGTATTCGTGGCTTTAGGCTGCCCTAAGCAGGAAAAATGGATCGCAATAAACTCGGGCAAATTAAATGCAGTATTGCTGGCAATCGGCGCTGCATTGCCTGTTTTAGCGGGTATAGAAAAGAGAGCGCCAACCTGGATGCAACATTTGGCCCTTGAATGGCTTTATCGCCTTATACAGCAACCCCGCAGGTTGTTTTCACGATACTTGTACACGAATTCACGGTTCCTTGTATTACTATGCCGTGATTGGATCAAAAGCCTATTTAAAAAATAATGGTGCTCTTAAATAAAAATATAAACGCCGAAAAAAATATATACTCATTGCTTTGCATTGGCTTAGTCTATTCGATGATTTTCCTTACTTATCTGAATTCAATTTTTGCAATTTTACTTACGGTATACTGGCTTTTTTTTTCAAAAAAGAATTTTGATTTTTCAACGCAGAAAACAAGATTAATGTTTCTATTCATTTCATTATACCTTGTTGGAATTGCCGGGATGCTCTACACAAACAACACAAACGCGGGAATTGCCACTTTAAAAACACAATCGGCCATCTTATTTTTCCCCATTGTGTTTGGAACTACATCAGTTCTAGACACGTCACTCTTAAAAACGATAACCACCCATTTTCTAATCGCAACAGGATTAGCTTCAATCACAGGAATTGGTTATGGCATGTATAATTATATTCGAACAGATAATATTGACCAGGTGGCCGGGATTAATATTCTCCTGTTTCATGGTTTTCGCCCTGTGACGATGAGCTTATATTGTCTTTTAGCTATTGTTATAGCATTTGAAAAAAGTTATACTTCATCAAGAAATGCAAAACGCTACTTATATATTTTCGTAATACTAATGTCATTAATGATCTTTTTGCTAAGTGTTCGGCTTGTGATGTTTTGCTGGTTTTTAGTCATGCTCTATTATGCAATTAAAATATTCCAACAGCGATCACATAGAATTCTTTTAGTTGCAGGATCCATACTCACATTGGTTATCTCCGCGTTTGCAATACCATCCGCCAGAAAACAATGGAATGAATTTTTTGATTTTTCGGCAAAATCAACAATTGTTCTCGACCAGGATTCTTCACTTGGGAAAAGCTGGGGAGGTAAGGCCTTGAGGATCGCAATCTGGAAATGCAGCGCCGATATTCTGAATGAGCATTGGCTCACGGGTGTTGGCACCGGGGATGTGCAGGATAGTTTACAAAAGGCCTACGAAAAGCGGAAGTTTTATTTTGCATCGATGTACAACAGGTACAATGCACATAATGAATATTTACAAATAACGTTAGCCAATGGATTGACAGGTTTACTGATCCTGTTATCGTGTATTTTTTATCCATTGCTGCATTACAACAAAAATTTTTCGGGGAATACTTATCTTTTATTTTTGATGCTATTCGCGTTAGTTGGATTTTCAGAATCGCTGCTGGAAGTCAATAAAGGAATTATTTGGTATTCTTTTTTTAATTCGATATTTGCTTTCGGCTATTTAAAATCGGACAAAACATGAGCGAACAAAAACAAAACAATGCTGAGATCGACCTTTATTATTTTTTCAAGCCGCTTGGAACGGTTTTCAAAAAAATCGGCAACTACCTGGATTATGCTTTTCGAAAAATAAGAACCAACAGGATTGGCTTTATAATTATTGTTTTATTAATAACGCTTGCAGGCTATTCACTCCGCTACTTCATTGAACCTGCATTCCAGACAGAAGGAATATTTGTTTCAAATATCTTACCTGGCAAGTATTGTTCAATCCTTTTGGAAAACCTGAATAAGTCCAAAGGTGAAGATAACACGGCCTTGGCACAGCAATTAAGGATAGATAACGCAGCAGCCCTGGATGTTAAATCTATCGGGATGTCAAATATGCGGGACACTTTTCTTATTGATAGAAAAGATTCCATGCTTTCACTTTT
>CBFGXP010000056.1:0-19253 GCA_965652775.1 uncultured bacterium | reverse complement strand
ATTGAAGTTGTAGAACAAATTAAATCCTGATCATGGCAAGCATTATTGATTTGGTTGGCAATACACCAATGGTGGAAATAAAAAAATTGAATCCTAACCCAAACGTAAAAATGTATGCAAAACTTGAAGGTGATAACCCGGGTGGTAGTGTAAAGGACCGTCCTGCATTAAATATGATCCGCTCGGCACTGGAAAGAGGAGACATTAAACCCGGGGCCAAACTAATTGAAGCCACAAGTGGCAATACGGGTATTGCGTTAGCAATGATCGCAAGATTATATGATCTGGAAATTGAACTAATAATGCCCTCAACTTCTACCAAGGAAAGAACATTAACCATGGAAGCCTTTGGTGCAAAAGTGATCCTTCTTGATAATATTGAGATCTGCCGTGACTATGCCGAAGAAAAAGCTGCAAGCGGTGAATACTTTATATTGAACCAGTTCTCCAATCCCGATAATTACAAAGCACATTATAAAACGACAGGTCCCGAAATCTGGAGAGACACAGATAAGAGCATTACCCATTTTGTAAGTTCGATGGGAACAACCGGCACTATCATGGGTTGTTCAAGATATTTTAAAGAATTAAATCCTTCAATACAAATAATAGGTTGTCAACCGACGGAAGAATCATCAATTCCCGGCATTCGGAGATGGCCGAAAGAATATCTCCCAAAGATTTTTGAACCGGAGAGAGTCGATCGTGTGATGGATGTTTCACAAGCAGAAGCTACATCAATGGCCCGCCAACTAGCAAAAGCGGAAGGCATATTTGCAGGTATGAGTAGCGGTGGCGCTGCATCTGCAGCCATTCGCCTGGCAAAGGAAATTGACTCGGGTGTTATTGTTTTTATCACCTGTGACAGAGGTGATCGTTATTTGAGTAGTGACCTATTCGGGTAAAACTTTTCCCACCATAGGATTAAGATTGATTGTGAGAAAAAAATTAGCAACTATCACCATTTCAAAGGTTATAGCCGCATGATTTTTGTGACACGCTAATAATGTACCTCTCTGCTCCAACATTGCAAGAATTACAACAGTCAGAATTGCCCGAACTGGTTGATATGTTATCAAAGCAAGCTGCAGAATATAGTCGGTTAATAAAAATCGAAGGAGTTACTTCAAAAACCATTGCCATTAGAGATCTGATCATTAATATTCAGACAGTTATAAATGCTAAAAAGGTCTCTCAGAAATCTACGGCGAACAGTTAGTTTTTTGTTCAAACTTAGGCTTGCCCTTACCTTTGCCCCGAACAGTCGTTAGCTCTATCTTTAACCTTTAACTTATACACTATGCTTACCGTTACGGCGAATAAGATCACTGAATTGCTCGGTGACAAAGCCGAATATTTGTTGAATCATGAATGCAAAACCATTTCCAAAGAAAAAATTCATTTACCCGGACCTGACTTTATAGACCGAATCTGGATTAAGAGTGATAGAAACATCCAGGTGCTTCGAAACCTCCAGCAGCTCTATAATAATGGCAGGTTAGCTGAAACTGGTTATTTATCTATCCTTCCCGTTGACCAGGGCATTGAACACAGCGGCGGTGCATCATTTGCAAAAAATCCAATTTATTTTGATCCGGAAAATATCATCAGGCTGGCAATTGAAGGGGGTTGTAATGCTGTGGCCACTACATATGGTGGTTTGGGGTTTTTATCGAGAAAGTACGCTCATAAAATTCCATTTATTGTAAAAATTAATCACAACGAATTTCTTACTTATCCAAATAAGTTTGATCAAATAATGTTTACTTCTATTAAATCAAGCTGGAACCTTGGTGCAGCAGCAGTTGGTGCTACAATTTATTTTGGAAGTGATGAATCCGCAAGGCAGATACAGGAAGTAGCCAAAGCATTTGAAATGGCGCATGAACTTGGGATGGCCACAATTCTATGGTGCTATTTAAGAAACCCTGCCTTTAAAACCAAAGAAAAGGATTTTCATGTCTCTGCAGATCTCACCGGCCAGGCAAATCATCTTGGTGTAACAATTGAAGCAGATATCATCAAACAAAAATTACCTGAGAATAATGGCGGCTATCTTGCCCTGAACACAAAAGAATCAGCTTATGGGAAAAATGATTCACGGATTTATTCAGAATTAACGTCTGATCACCCGATCGATCTTTGCCGATACCAGGTTGCTAATTGTTATATGGGTCGTGCCGGGTTGATCAACTCTGGTGGCGCTTCTTCTGGTGCAAGTGACCTGGCTGAAGCAGTAACAACGGCAGTGATCAATAAAAGAGCCGGCGGCATGGGATTGATCAGTGGCCGCAAGGCTTTTCAGCGTCCAATGAAAGAAGGTGTAGAGATTTTAAATGCGATCCAGGATGTTTATTTGGATCATGAAATAACCATTGCTTAAATGAAATAAAATTATGATGAGAGCCCGCCCCAATAAAGGAGGCGGGTTATTTTTTAACATTCTTCCCCTGAAAAAAGAATTAGAAGCGGCAACTTTTTTTGTGCTGCCTCCGTTTCGATAAAAAATCTGCCTCTATAAAATATTTTTTTATGAAAAAAAGTATCCTGGTTATTCTTACAGCATTTTTTGTAATAGCAGCATGCAGTAAAAGCAGCGATGGCGGTGGTGGTGGTGGAAATGGCGGTGGCGGAGGCGGTACGACTTGTAATGGTGTGGCAAGTGCATTTGCTGCTAATGTAAATCCGGTCATTCAATCCACTTGTGCAACCGATGCGACCTGTCATGGTAATGGCAGTGCAAACGGCCCTGGTCCATTGCTTACCTATACACAAATTTTTAATGCAAGAATTGCTATTAAAACTTCAGTTAGTAATGGCACGATGCCAAAAACAGGATCACTAACCGCTACACAAAAAAGTACAATTATCTGTTGGGTTGATGCTGGTGGCCCTAACAATTAAGAATTTGCTACGATTCAATAGCCCCGCGCAAATGCCTCTAATTTTGAGGCATTTCTTTTTTAGAAGCGATCGCTTCTAAAAAAAGTCGAATAGAAATACTGTTGTACACGAGTGCGACGCAAGGAACGATGAACCAGGAACAAAAGCCGGGACCAAAAAAAACTATCAAACGTTCTGTCTAAAACCTCAAATTTCAAACAGCAAACGTCAAATTTGAGATTCCCTATATTTGTAACCACTCAAAACTTTTTGCATGTCAAAACAGGTGGAAGATTTTGATTCGAACCTGGCTGGAGAAGAAGGGAAAGAATCGACAAGAACGAGCTGGTTCAAACGGATTAGAAAAGGGATATTGACGGGTACGCATGAAAAAAAAGAAACACCAGAGGGACTGTGGACCAAATGCCCGGAATGCAATTTTATCTGCACATCAAATGAGCTAAAAGAAAATCTATTTGTTTGTCCGAAATGCAGTTACCATCATCGCATTGGCAGTGAAGAATATTATTCAATACTCTTTGACGATAATCAGTACAAAGAATTGTTTGAAAATATTCTGAGTAAAGATTATTTGGAGTTTACCGATCTTAAACCGTACAAGAAGCGACTAGAAGAGATATGGAGTAAAACTGATCTCAAAGATTCAATGAGGGTTGCAGTTGGAAAAGTTGGAGGCAATGATATTGTGATCGCCTGTATGGATTTTGAATTTATCGGAGGTAGTCTTGGCAGTGTGATGGGTGAAAAATTTTCAAGAGCTGTTGATTACTGTATTGAACATAGAATGCCATACCTGGTAATTTCAAAAAGTGGCGGTGCAAGAATGATGGAAAGTGCTTTTTCATTGATGCAGCTTGCAAAAACAAGTGGCAAGCTTTCACAACTTAGCGATGCTAGACTTCCTTATATATCTTTTTTAACTGACCCCACATTTGGCGGCATCTCTGCTTCCTTTGGTATGTTGGGTGATCTTAACATTGCAGAGCCAGGTGCATTGATCGGTTTTGCAGGACCAAGAGTTATTAAAGAAACAATTAAAAAAGATCTTCCTCCGGGCTTTCAACGCAGTGAGTTCATACTTGAACACGGCTTTCTTGATTTTATTGTTCCAAGAAAAGAATTGAAAGATAAAATGACTAAGGTGTTGTGGATGTTTAAGAATTAAATTTGTTACCCCCCTGCCTAAAGGCTGGGCAATTAAGCTGCAACAAATCATGGAAATTAAGAACCGTTCTGCCTTTCATGAATACTTTTTCGACAATAAGTATGTCGCCGGAATTATATTGACCGGGACAGAGGTAAAATCGTTAAGACAAGGTAAAGCAAGCTTTAATGATAGCTACTGCATAATTCATAAGGGAGAGTTGTGGCTTAAAAGCCTGCATATTGCAGAATATTCTCACGGTACGGTTAATAACCATGATCCAATACGAGACAGGAAATTGTTGTTACAAAAAAGAGAAATAAATAAGATCGAAGCCAAGCTCAAAGAAAAAGGATACACCCTGATCCCTCTCCTTATTTTCTTTAATGAAAAAAACCTGGTTAAGGTTGAGATCGGCCTTGGTAAAGGCAAAAAACTTCATGACAAACGTGAAACTATCAAAAAACGAGATGTAGAAAGGGAAATGAAACGTTTCATCAGGTAATTTTTCGGGGAAATCTGCGTTATAAAGGCGCACAGTTTTTGACTAATTCCCTGTTCCATGAAAAGACCCTTTCTCCTCATAGCCCTAATTTTCTCTTTACAAGTTTTTTCTCAATCACCAACCGGTTATTGGTATGGAGCCGCAAATGTAAAGTTGAAAAATACATACAGCAATTACCTGGTTGAACTGATCCTGGAGCAGGACAAAAACAATGTGAAAGGAGTATTGAATTATTTTTTCAAAAACACATACCGCAGCATTCCGATACGTGGCACTTATAATTCAAGCACCCGGTTAATTTACATTTCTAATATCCCGGTTTCTTATTATGGCTCTTATTTTAACCGCGATGTGGATTGCGCAATGAACCTTGCCGCAACGCTGAGAGTTTCGCAAGTGAATTCGGTATTGAAAGGTTCCTTTATCAGTAAGCCCGAATATAAATATACCTGTCCTGAAATTTTATTTACGCTTACGCTGAATACCGATGAACTGAAACAAGATTCAATAATGCATGCCATTAAGATCTTCAAGGAAACTTTCCAGGTATGGCGCCCATCTGAAGTTGATACCGTGGCTGCCGTACGAATCCAACCGCGAAATGTGGTGAATTATGTTGTAAGCAATCAATTTAAAGAAAGAGAAAAGGTGATTGCCGAAGAATTGGTTGTTGATTCAGATACCATAAAAGTAGACTTTTATGATAATGGCGAAATTGATGGTGATTCAATTTCTGTTTTTCTCAATGATAAGTTGATAGCATTTAACCGCATACTCAGTACACGTTCTGTCCATTTCGATATCCCAATAGACACAGCAAGAGAGATCAACGAGATAACAATGTTCGCAGATAACCTCGGCACCATTTCGCCTAACACGGCGTTAATGATCGTGAATGACGGAAAGAAACGCTATGAAATGAGACTTACAAGCAATCTTGAAAAAAGTGCTACAATAAGAATCAAAAAGAAATCTCCTGACAAAACAAAAAATAAAACCCTAAAATAATTCAGGCTGACTGCTTCCCTTTGGTTTTACCCATTCCATTTCTACACTCTTACTGTAATCAAGCAGCCTTGTCCCAACGGTTCTCCAACCTGACAACTCTGCAACTTTTTCCAGTTTCATTTTTCCTTTTCTTATTTGTGCGCCCCTGCCTTGTTGTACTGCTAATACTGGTTCTGCATCAGTTGTCACCGCTTCAACATAATTCTCTTCACCTTCTTTGATAAATAAGAATTTATTCTTTAGAGTGGTTGTTTCGATCTTAAACCTTTTTACCATGTATTGTTTTTTATCCATATCCGCATATACAGCTGTAACAATCTTTTCCTGGTCAAACTTTTCAATCAGCAATACTTTTTCTGCATCCAGTTTCTGGGTAAGCTCCTGGTCCGTGATTTCGTAATTACCATCATTATAAACGACAAGAATTTTGTCATCTGCATCAAACATTCCCAGGTACTGACCTTTTTCGTCTGCGTTCAGTCGTCCAAACTGGTCATCATACCATAACTTCTTTCCTGCAATGGTAGATTTGCCTGCTTCCTTTAGCTTCACCCCGTCAGACTTTATAGGGTATTTTGTTACGGTAATACCCTTGCTGCTTCGACCCGTGATCTCCAGGTCGGCAAAGTTGTACTCAAATTCTTTTTTATGTGCTTTGCTTCCCGGCGTTAAAACAATTCTTACAATTTCTGCTTCGCCATTTGGATTCACACTTAAGTAATGCACCTTACTCCGCTCGTGTTCTTTCGCAAGAAAATATTCTTTATCCCTTGTTACACCAGTCACATTGAATCTTTTTGCAAAACTCTTACCACTATCGCCATCCATATAGATCATATTGTAAGTAGTACGTTCATCATTCTTTTGGAAGATAGCCGCGTGAAGAATATCCTTACCGATGTATGTTTTCTCTCCCACTTTAACCACCTTCATTACACCTCCCTTGGTAAAAACTATTATATCGTCGAGATTGCTGCATTCAACAACGAATTCATCCTTACGCAAACTGGTTCCAATAAATCCTTCTTCACGATTCATGTACAGTCGTGTGTTCGCAATGGCTACTTGTTTTGCCTCTATTACTTCTATTCTCTTGATCTCAGTCTTTCTTTCTCTACCCTTTCCATATTTCTTTAAGAGGTTTTCAAAATAGGCAACAGCATAATCAACAAGATTAGCAAGATCATGCTTCACCTGCTTGATATCGGCTTCCAATCCTTTTATCTGGGTATTCAGCTCGTCAATATCAAGTTTATAAATTCTTCTTACTGGTTTTTCGGTAAGCTTGACAATATCTTCTCTTGATATAGCTCTTCTCAATTGTTTTTTAAATGGCTTGAATGCTTCATCAATCGCTTCCAGTACCTTATCCCATGTAGCATGCTTTTTTTCAAGTTCCTTATATATCTTTTCCTCAAAGAAAATCCTCTCCAATGAAGTATAATGCCATTTCTCCTGCAATTCGGCCAATCTTATTTTTAGCTCCTGCTCAAGAAGATCTTTTGTTTTATCCGTAGAAAGTTTCAGCAATTCATTTACTGCAAGGAACTGTGGTTTCTGATCTACTATCACGCAGGCATTTGGCGAAATAGAAATTTCACAGTCCGTGAATTTATATAGTGCATCAATTGTGATGTCGGGAGAAATCCCCGGTGCAAGATCAACCTGTATCTCAACTTCCGCAGCAGTATTATCAGTTACCTTTTTGATCTTGATCTTTCCCTGGTCATTGGCTTTTACAATTGAATCCATCAATTGAGTGGTGGTAACTCCATAAGGAACACTTCTGATTGCCAATGTTTTTTTGTCCATTTCGTCAATATGTGCCCTTACTTTTACTTTACCGCCACGTTTACCCTGGTTGTATTCATCCACATCGATCTGTCCACCGGTTTGAAAATCCGGATAGAGCTCAAATCGTTTTCCACGTAAATATTTTATCGAAGCATCAATAAGCTCACAGAAATTATGAGGAAGAATTTTTGTAGCCAGACCGACAGCAATTCCGTCTGCACCCTGCGCCAGCAATAATGGAAATTTCATTGGTAATGTAACCGGCTCATTTTTCCTTCCATCATAGCTCAACTGCCACTCTGTTGTTTTCGCGTTAAAGGCAACTTCTAATGCAAACTTGCTCAGACGACCTTCGATATACCTTGGCGCCGCAGCATCATCGCCGGTTCTCACGTCTCCCCAGTTACCCTGCGTTTCTATCAACAGATCTTTTTGACCAATATTTACCAACGCATCGCCAATACTTGCATCACCATGCGGATGATACTGCATGGTTTGACCAATCACATTTGCTACTTTATTGAAACGGCCATCATCCATTTCTCTCATGGCATGAAGAATGCGGCGCTGCACAGGTTTTAAACCATCCTCAATTGCCGGAACGGCTCGTTCAAGAATTACATAAGAAGCATAGTCAAGAAACCAGGTTCTGTATTGGCCCGGTAAACCTGATTCATTGTTTTGGATATCGGAAACTTTAGCTTTTGCCATTCAACGTGGAATTTCAGTTTTTCAATTGATAGTATTATTGAGAATTGAGTGTTTCTTCAGAAAACTCTGCATTAGCAGACTGCTGCCCTGGCTTACGGACATCGAATTCCTTCCATCCGCCCTCTACATTACCCATCGTTTCGATCTTTCCTGAATTAATCAAATGCTTCATCCGCCACATCAAAAACACATCACCTGTTTTTATTTTCATACGATGGAGTGTATTAGTTAAAACTCTTGTAGCTTTCTGCCAATCGGGAGTGATGTTTTTTAAAACTTCGTTGTCATAAAATGACTCTTCCTTACCAACGATCTTCTTACCTCCTTCTAAAATTCGTACTGTTGCATTCTCATCACTTATTTTTTTCCATTCATCGGGATCAACTTCGAATTCACTTAAGGTGATCGATCGTGCCAGCTTTTTTGCTTTCACTGCCTCCTTTGGAAGAATATCATGCACCGACCATGGATAAAATAACTGGCCCTTCTCATTTATGAAGGGAAGATTATTTAGATATAAGATCATCACCCGGCCCTGGTAGGCTTTTAATTGCGGTATCAGCCAGTAATAACCTGTCACATCGTGCTGATTTTGTCCCATCCAGATCCATGCTTCTAATGCTTCGTCGCCATCCAATTTCTCTTTTAATTGTTTTACGGTTTCCCTGTCATCGAAAGTGCCGACAACTTTTTCATAAGGTGAACCAGTTAATAGTTGTACCCACCAATTTATCCTGGCCTGCCAGCCCTCGTCAGTATCGATATCTTTTAAAGGACCAACGCCCCACTCATCCTTTATCTCTAACACTTCGCCCTGCAAAGTTTCATCAAGTTTCATTGCTTCCTTCAGCAACTCTACATCTGCCTGTTGAAAAACTATATGTAACATCACGATTTAATTTTAACTGCTAAAAACAAATAATTATTTGCTGCGCCGATCACTTCATAGTTAACATAAAAGCTCTCGGTAAATATTTTAAAGGCCATGAATTCATGTTTTGGCACTGCAAATTCGTCAAATAAAAGAATATCACCTTCATTGAGAAAACGATAAAGTTGCGATAAAGAAAATAATGTAGCGCTAAAGAGATCAGCGTCTAAATGTATCAGTTTTTTTCTTTCACTATTATACCCTTCGAGAAACGGAACCAAAGTATCCTGGAAAAGTCCTTTATAAAAACTTGCTCTTGGATCCTTAATATCCAGCGATTCCAACGCCACCGCCATTGAGCCTTTTGCAAACGGACCGAAATCTTCAGGCAATCCTTCAAACGTATCAAAGCCATAAAACCTTGAACCCGCATTCTTATTATGTTCAAGCCACCATTTAAAAGAATGCCCGCCGCACACACCAAACTCAAAATAATCTATTGCTGAATTATCCAGTTTTTCCAAATGACTTACCTCTTCATACAAATTATATCTCCTGCTGTAATCCCATTTGCTTTGATACCAATCATTAAAGCCATTCACTTTTGTTTTGCTTCGCCATTTGCTTAGCTTGCTCATGTGATACGCATTCAGGAAAAATCCCGTGAATGGCTCGAAAATCCCATGAAGCTTCCACTTCATAAAAAGTGATTTGGATTTTCGTATGATATCTAACCTGGTCAAATGTAATAGTTGATGAGAATTACAGAACGTTGAAGAGTGCGACGCAACAGAAGTTTAATAGTACTGCCAATGCCGGGAACATTAAACTAAAAACTTCAAACCTTAAACCACTTCCTCTACCTTGTCCAATTCAATTTTTAAATTCTCAATAATAAACTCCTGTCTCTCCGGTGTATTTTTTCCCATGTAATATTCCAGCAACTGCTGGATATGATCGCCATGTTCCAAACGCATCAGTGCCTTACGCATATCGGCTCCAATAAATAAAGAAAACTCATCAGGACTTATTTCACCCAGACCTTTGAATCGTGTGATCTCAGGTTTGGTCCCCAATTTCTTAATTGCTGCTTTTCTTTCTTCATCGCTATAGCAATAGATCGTTTCCTGTTTGTTTCTTACACGAAACAACGGCGTTTCCAGCACATATACTTTTTCATGCTTAACAAGATCAGGAAAGAATTGCAGGAAGAAAGTCATTAACAATAAGCGGATGTGCATACCATCCACATCAGCATCCGTAGCGATCACTACGTTATTATAACGCAACCCGTCCAATCCTTCTTCAATATTCAACGCATGTTGCAGCAAATTGAATTCTTCATTCTCGTACACTACTTTCTTAGTAAGGCCAAAACAATTCAGCGGCTTGCCACGCAAACTAAAAACTGCCTGGGTTTCTACATTTCTGGATTTGGTGATCGAACCGCTGGCACTATCACCTTCAGTAATAAAGATGGTCGATTCATTCAGCTTTGCAACAAACTCTTCCTTCCCCTTGTTTGGCGGTTCGTCGTTCAGGTGATAACGACAATCACGAAGTTTACGATTATGAAGATTGGCTTTTTTTGCTCTTTCATTCGCAAGCTTTTTTATACCGGAAAGTTCTTTTCTTTCCCGTTCACTTTGTTCAATACGCTTTTTTAATTCCTCTGCAGTTGTTGGGTTCTTATGCAAAAAATTATCAAGCTCCTTTGCAAAAAAATCGCCTATGAAATTTCTCATGCTGGGTCCGCCTTCAGCAACATTCACGGAACCAAGCTTGGTTTTTGTCTGGCTTTCAAATACAGGTTCAACCACACGAACTGAAATAGCTGCAACGATCCCTGTTCTTATATCAGCCGCGTCATAATCTTTCTTATAAAAATCACGAAGTGTCTTTACATACGCTTCGCGAAATGCCTGCTGGTGGGTACCACCTTGTGTGGTATGCTGGCCATTTACAAAACTGTAAATATCTTCTCCATATTCATTAGTATGAGAGATCGCAACTTCAATATCATCGCCTTTTAAATGAATGATAGGATAACGAATTTCATCTTCATTGGTTTTGCGTTGCAGCAGGTCAAGCAACCCATTTTTACTAATAAAATTCTTACCATTGAAAACGATCTTCAATCCTGCGTTCAAAAAACAATAATTCCATATTTGATTTTCCAGGAACTCGGGATGAAACTTGAAATTTTTGAAAACCGTTTCATCCGGAATGAAGGTCACGATCGTTCCATTGTCATCACCCGTCTTCGCTTCTTTATACTCCTTAATCAAAAAACCCTTTTCAAACTCGGCAGTTTTTTCTTTGCCATCGCGGACGGCTTTCACTTTAAAATACTGACTCAAAGCATTCACCGCTTTTGTACCAACACCATTCAACCCAACGGATTTTTGAAAAACCTTGCTGTCATATTTTGCGCCGGTATTTATTTTACTTACCACATCTACTACCTTACCCAAAGGGATCCCACGGCCATAATCGCGGATTGTAACCTGTTTGCCTTCCACCGTTATCTCAATTGTCTTTCCATAACCCATCGTGTATTCATCAATACAGTTATCCAGGACTTCTTTCACAAGTACATAAATGCCGTCGTCCGGCGATGAACCATCACCTAGTTTACCAATATACATACCAGGCCGCAGGCGGATATGTTCTTTCCAGTCGAGGGATTTAATACTCTCTTCGTTGTAATCGAAAAGATTGGTCGTATCTTTTACTTTTTCCTTTGCCATGTACGTGGTACGATTTAGTTTTTCTTTGGTTATCAGCTTTTATAATACTCCTCAACAGCCGTTGCGTCGCACACTTTTACGGCTGGTACGCTATTCGGCTTCTTACCTCACCTTTCATCTTTTTTGAAGTTCGTTATTCCTCACTACAAAAAATAGGCTTCGCCTTCGGAAGAAGATCGGGACGAGGTCGGGCAAATATAACAAAACGAAGGTTGCCGGTTATTTTTTGAGTTATTAACAAATGGGGAAATCTGGGAATCAGGATCTTTTTTCCTCCTGCTGAATTTACTTCAGGAAGAAAAGATGATTTATGCTAAGGCAATCTTGTAATGATTGTTAAAGACCCGGTATCTGAGTTACTCACGGCTGCCTCTTCTCCATCCACTAAAATACGGCCTCCCACTGCGTCACCATCAATACTATTAACCGTCAACTTAACAAACCGTTTATCGCCCGGGGCATTAAAAGCATATGCCCATTGCGAAGAAACATTGTTTACGAATAATAATTCGCCGTTGAGATCAGTATAGCTGACATTCATAATACTTTCACCGGAAATAAAATATTGAATAGTATGTCTCACTTCATATTTGTTGCAGGAGCAAATCAGGAATCCGGAATAGATAACCGCGGCGAAGAATAGTTTTCTCATAGTACAGATTTTAGTTACGATGTAATCGACGTCCAGAAATAACGAAAAATGTGCCAACGATAAATGCATTGCTGATGTTCACAGATAATTGCCTCAGGATGAATATTAAGATTTTTAAATATTAATTTAAATCATACCATAGACGACGCATTGGTTTTATTACTCAGAAAAATTACTTTTCTTATTTATATTATAACAAGCTATAATTTTATCTATGCAAGAACCCGAAAACAAATGCCGGAAGTTGACTATAAAACCACTCATCCCAAAACCCGCAGCCAATGGCGCAAATGGCTGGAGAAAAATCATTCCAGCTCGCCCGGCGTCTGGATGATCTATTATAAAAAAGAAACAGGCAAAAGAAAATTCGATATGTCCGAAGCAGTAGAAGAGGCATTATGTTTTGGCTGGATCGATAGCATTGCTCAAAAATTAGACGATGAAAGAACAATGCAAAAATTTACTCCACGAAAACCAAAAAGCGTTTGGAGTAAAATAAACAAACAACGAATTGAAAAACTCATCAAACAGAAATTAATGACTCCTGCGGGCATGAACATAATGGAAGCAGCCAAAATAAATGGAAGCTGGGATACATTAACCAATACTGATCTTCATGCGGAAAACCACTCGATGCCGGACGAATTGCTAAAAGCCTTCAGTAAAAACAAAAAGGCGCTTAAGAATTTCCAGGCCTTTGCGCCAGGCTATCGCAAGCGATTTCTCTTTTGGATCGATAGCGCAAAAACTCCCGAAACAAAAGCCACAAGGATAAAACAAACGTTACGGATGGCGGAAGCCAATAAGAAACCAGGTTTAAAAGGATTTAAATTGTGACTAATTTTTTTGCCACTCATAAAAAAATAATTTACTCACCGAAAAAACTGTCGTAACTTTTCTTAACTAAATAAAAAGGGTATGAAAAAAACAATTGTTGCCCTCATCCTGGCCTCTGGTGTTACCGCAATTGCATTCGCGGCTTTTGATACTTCTTCTGCGTCAAATAAAAAAATGAAAACAGAAAAAAAAGCCGAAACGAAAAAGAAAAAAGAATGCAAACGTAGTTGTTTTTACGGTATCTAACACCGGCAAAAAGCCTTCTGTTTCGCAGAAGGCTTTTTTAATTTTAATACATCCGAGGAACATGACCCACGCAATAACCCCTTTATTAATTTTCAGAATTTTTCGAAAGTTCAGGATGTCCTTCGAAAGAGTTTTTCTACAATCGCCGACCAATTCCGGGAAGCAAGGGATCGGGCTTTACGGGAAAATGCCTGTTTTTCAGGCCTTTAATTTTAAAACCTAGTAACCCGTTTCTTAAGCCGAATTAATTTTTTGTAAAAAAAAATTTTTGCATCCGAAGGCTTGGTTGTGTCAGAGCAAAACCCCTAAATTTGACCTCCTGACCCTGTTTGAAAAACTAACCCATCAGTTCAGTTTTACCCGTTAAATTCTAACTAACTACTACTCATTCCAGCTAGTTTATTGGAAAAGGAGAAAAATTATATATTTCAAAAGCGGAGGCATTATGTATACTTATGATTTGCTGGAGGCAGGTTGCTATTACCTGGTGAAAGAAAAAGAGGACTCAATGATCACATTGATCAAAGTGGCAATGGAATCAGATCATTGTTTATTTATAATGAAATTTGAAGACCCCACTGATACAGAATGGAAATTGAAAAAAGATCCCCTGTTTGATATTATAGAATGCTTAAGTGACACCGCTGTTAAGGAATGGGAACTTTATTACAAAAGCAGCGAAGATGCCTATACGGAAGAAGATGATGATGATTAAGCATCACCGACTAAGCCCATTCATATAAATTTTGCAAAGTGGTAATTGAAAAGAACTATTTTAGTCCATTACAATTACCACTTTTTTTATGGAAAAAAAAATTTATCGTCTTCTTTCGATTATTTGTTTTTTTACTTTATCAATCTCGCAGTATGCGCAGGATAATCTGCCTACGGACTACTTAACCAAAGATTTTCATGCAGGCCGGCGTGACGCATTACGTAAACTAATGCCCGATAATTCAGTTGTTGTTGTGATGGCATATCCTACCCGCACGTTCAGTAACGATGTGGAGTATCTCTATCATCAAAACCCTGACATGTATTATTTCAGCGGTTATAAAGAGCCGCATTCTGTATTACTCATCTTCAAGGAAGACCAAAAAGGATCGGACGGGGGCGTTTATAAAGAACTCATTTTTGTACAGAAAAAAAATGCCTTAGCAGAACAATGGACCGGTCGAAGATTAGGTACTGAGGGCGCCAAAGAAAAACTTGGTTTTACATACGCATACAATGGCGAAGATTTTAAGAATACGCCGATCGATTTCTCAAAATTTGATAAAATAATCTTTGACAGGTTTCCTGACGATGCAGGAAGTGGCAGCCGCGATAAAGCGGATCTTTCTGATTTGATAGAGCAGTTTAAATCGATGGCAAACATACCTGCAGAGATTAACAAGGACAGTAAATATGATACCCGGCTTTTCCGCGAACTTACCGGCAAGCTTCGGGAAATAAAAACACCGGAAGAGATGGATCTGATCCGCAAAGCAGTTGAAATTTCCTGCCGCGGACAAAATGAAGTAATGAAAGCAGTGCATCCGGGTATGAGTGAATTAGAAATTCAAGGTTTACATGAATTTATACATAAAAAATATGGGGCCGAACAGGTTGGCTATGGTTCTATAGTCGGAGCTGGTGCCAATGGTTGTGTATTGCATTATATGGAAAACTCAAAAACAAAGATTGGCAATGAGATGTTGCTGATGGATGTTGGTGCCGAGTATCATGGATATACTGCTGACGTCACAAGAACTATTCCTGCCAGTGGAAAATTTACGGACGAACAAAAGATTATTTACAATCTTGTTTATGACGCCCAGGAAGCAGCCTTTAAAGTATTAAAGGATGGTGCAAAATGGAGTGATGCGTCAAAGGCAGCAAGGGATGCCATTGCTGACGGGCTTCTTAAACTTGGTATCATTAAAGATCGGTCTGAAGTTGGAACCTATTATCCGCATGGGCTGGGTCATCATATTGGTCTTGACGTTCACGATCGCAGCGCATCACAAACGTTAAAGAAAGACATGGTTATAACGATTGAACCCGGAATCTATATACCACCTAACAGTAAATGTGATAAAAAGTGGTGGAGCATCGCAGTGCGGATCGAAGATGATGCGTTGATCACGCAGAATGGTTACGAACTGCTTTCAGTATTTGCCCCACGCAAAGTAGAAGATATCGAAAAAATGATCGCGGAAAAAAGCGCTTTGGATAACTTCACTGTCCCCAAACTGAAATCAGCTGACAAAAAGGCTTTCTGATTTCACCGTTGCACACCCAATTAATTTGTGCATCTGTTACCGCAGCGGAAAGACTTTTATTATTTTGCCGAAAACAAATCTTATGATCTATAACAAAAGAGCTCTTTTGTTGTTTCTGCTGATATTTTTGAATGGATACACATTAAAGATATTTTCACAAAGAAAGATTTTACCACATGTTGAAGTGATCAACACCGGTGTAAAAACGAGCCTTCGCGGCTTATCTGTAGTCAATAATAATGTTGTATGGGTAAGCGGAAGTAATGGCATGGTAGGCAAAAGCTCCAATGCAGGAAAGAACTGGAAATGGATGACAGTAAAAGGATTTGAAAAAAATGATTTCAGGGATATTGAAGCCTTTGATGCAAATACTGCAATTATAATGTCAATTGCCGATCCCGCATATATTTTAAAAACTACAGACGGTGGTGACACATGGAAAGTTGTATACGAAAATAAAACCAAAGGCATGTTCCTGGATGCAATGGAATTTCGTGATCCATTAAATGGTTTTGTAATCGGCGACCCGGTGGATGGGAGATTTTTTATGGCCAAAACAAGTGATGGTGGCAATTCATGGAAAGAATTGGAAGCTAAAGAAAGATTTGTTGCGGATAGCGGTGAAGCGTTCTTTGCGTCAAGTGGGACCAATTTCCGCTACTTATATAATCGTTCTCTTATAATTGCAAGTGGGGGCAAAAACTCAAGATTGTTTTATGATAAAACGGTTTTTGATGTGCCAATGGCAAAAGGAAAAGAAACAGCAGGAACAAATTCAGTAGCTGTATATGATAACTTTAAAAAAAGCAAAGCTAATAAGATCATTATTGTTGGTGGCGATTTTACAGCTGATTCATCAATAGATAATAATTGTTTCGTTTCAAATAACGGTGGTAAAACATGGGATCGGCCGAAATGTCCGCCTGCGGGCTACCGGAGCTGTGTTGAATTTTTAAATAAAGAAACTATCGTCACTTGTGGATTAAATGGTGTTGATTATTCTTATGATGGAGGAAAAAACTTTTATCCGATCAGCAAAGAAGGTTTTCATGTATGCAGGTATCCCAGGCTTGGTAACACAATATACCTTGCGGGTAGCAATGGTAAAATTGGAAAACTGGTGTGGCCCGAATAAAAAATCTACTTGAGGTTATCAAGTATTTCCTGAACTGAGGCTCTTTTTTTATAATCAGTATCGAAATAACGATAAAGAATAGTCCCTTCTTTGCTTATGATATACACCGCAGGTATTGGTAAATAAGCTTTATCCTTCTGTCCATTAGCTGTTAACAGGTCTATGTCTGCATTTTTATACCTTGATACAGTTCTTTCGTCCACTTCAAAAGCAACCGAATAGGCTTTCATAATTTTCATTTCCTTATCATACAATAAAGGATAGCTTGCTTTTGTTTTTTCAATTGTTTTAGAAACGAATTCCGGTTTCTCAGGAGTTATTGCGATCAATCTTGCACCTTTATTCTTTATTAGCTGTAATGAATCTTCAAGTTTCTTTAATTGCCTGTTACAATAAGGACACCATTGACCTCTGTAAAAAATTAAAACTACCAAACTGTCCTTCAAAATTTCTTTCAATCTTATCTCCTTTCCATATTGATCGGTTGCCCGGAAATCAGGTGCTTTCGAATTAATAAATAATCCTTCTGGTTTTTCCTGTGCAAATAAAATTTGATCCACAAATAGGGTTAAAAGAAGAAAAAAGATTTTTACCATAATAAATTTTGATAACCAAATATAGAGCGGCGTCGCAACTTAAAGTTTACGGGTAAACCCTATTAACAGAAATTTCTGCTATTGCGTTGGCAATCATTTTCATTCCCCTTAATTCATAATGCGTATCAATGTGGGGAACTCTCACCCCAAAGTGTTAAATGGGGAAATTTAACTTTTTATATTCATAAATATTTATTAACATTAGGTAGTATTTATTTTGAGTGATTATCACTGGGATACATAACTCGACATTAGCAAAATATTCACAAATTCTAATAGCCACTAACATTAGTCCACTCTTTGCCCAGATAATCTTCGTCCAAATCCTCTCAATTACCGCGATTTACCTATTTAAGACCGTTTTGTTTATCTAATACCCTCCCGAAAGCACATTTATTAATGTCCGCTGAAAAGCTTATTGCTTTTTCAATTGTTCGACCAATTAACATTAAAAACAACACTAATTGTTTATGAAAACAACAACGGATCAGCCTTCCTGTAAATTAAATTTACGGAGGCTTTTCACAGTGATCTGTACTACCCTTGTTAGTACCTTATCTTTTGCACAAAGTGGACTGGCCCCGATGGTGTCCTTACCCAATTTCCCCGGACCAATGAACATTGATGGTTTTGCACGCCGGCAGTTGCCAACTGCGGGCGATTGGTTTGCGGGTCCCGGCGGTACAAACAACATCGTTTTTACCGATAATTGTGTGGCACTCGTTCCACTTGCTTTTCATTTGACTGATCTTTATGATGATCAGACAAATGATGACATTTTTGATGGGGGTAACAAACTTTTTCAGGATCCCAATACCTGGGGTTGGAGAAGTCAGAAACCTCCTGCAAAGGATGATATTAATAATTCATTGGTCTTCCTGGCATTAAACCCGATAGACAATCATATATGGCTTGCTATGACTGGTGACCGTATGTCAACTAACGGTACCAGCTACCTTGATTTTGAATTTTATCAAAATCCAATAACAAAAACCGGTGGTCCCATTCCCGGTGGTACAGGGGGGTTTCTTTCAACCGGACCCCACGGTGGAAGAACAGTTGGTGATCTTAGTATTACCCTTGAATTTACTTCGGGCGGTACAGTTGCTTCAGTGCATTACCTCCAGTGGCAACCCGGTTCTGAAGCGGGCACTTATGATTATTTTCCTTACGAACCGCCCGCGGGTACCGCGTATGCCGCATCAAATGGAACAACCATTGATTTCCCTTGTGGCGCATTTGGTGAATCTCAATACGAACCATTACAATTTGTTGAAGGAGCAATCGACCTGACTGCTTTAATTGGTGGCACCGGTTTACCTTCTGAATGTGGTTCGCTCCCCTTCCAGACTTTATTCGTTAAAACAAAATCATCTGCAGAAAAAACTGCGGATTTAAAAGATTTTATTGCTCCGTTCCAATTGGATATATGTTTTGACCGTACAGCCCCGGTGATCACTTGTCCTCCGACATTGACGCTTGGTTGTAGCCCAACAATTCCGCCGCCAAGTGGCGCTACTGCTTCTGATAATTGTAATGGAATTATTATTCCGGTTGCTGCTGATGGACCGATCACAAGTGCGGGATGTTTAAGAACTATGACAAGAACATGGAGAGCAACTGATGATTGTGGCAATACAGCAACCTGTCCTCAATTAATAACATGGATCGAGGATAATACCGGTCCGTCGATCGTTGGCATAAGTGGTAATCAAAATTTAGGTTGTAGTCCGGCAAATATTGCGTTTTCAAATGCAACGGCCTCCGACGCCTGCGGCAATACAACGCTTACTTCAAGCACAGGCAGTGATGTAGCTGGTGCTAATTGCACAGTTT
>CBFGXP010000055.1:0-19294 GCA_965652775.1 uncultured bacterium | reverse complement strand
ATAAAAGATGCGAGAACAACAAAGTATAAAAAGATGTAGGAAAGATGAAAATGTTTAAACAAATTTCGCTGACGGTCTTTCTGTTGTTTGCGTGCATTATCTGTTTTGCGCAGTTGCAGCAAATAAAAGTAAGTGCAAATAAGCGCCATCTGGTTACTGCCGATGGGAAGCCATTTTTCTGGCTCGGAGATACCGGTTGGGAGCTCTTTCATAAATTAAAAAAAGAAGATGCTACTGCTTATTTCAAAAAAAGGGCAGATCAGGGATTCAATGTCATCCAAGCCGTTGCCCTGGCCGAATTGGATGGGCTTAACTCTCCCAATGCCAATGGCGATCTACCTCTTGTTGACAATGACATTTCAAAACCAAATGACAAATATTTCAAGTATATCGATAGTCTTATTGATATTGCTGCAAGCTATAAGATCTATATAGCGTTATTGCCAACCTGGGGTGATAAAGTATTCAAAGATTTTTGGGGGAAAGGACCGGAAATATTTAATCCATCAAACGCCTATGGTTATGGAAAATGGATCGGAAACCGGTATAAAAATAAAACCAATATCATTTGGATCATTGGCGGCGACAGGGACCCGAGGGAAAAATCGTATGACGTTGAAGTGTGGCGAAATATGGCGAAAGGAGTACTGGAGGGAATTGGAAACACAGAAAACGCTTTGCTAACCTTTCATACCCAACCAAAAGCCACTGGTTCATCATCGCAATGGTTTCACAATGACGACTGGCTTGACCTGAATATGTTGCAAACCGGTCATTGTCGTGATACCGAAGTTTGGGAAACAGTGACCAATGATTATAACCGCAAGCCTTATAAACCGGTATTAAATGGAGAAAGCATTTATGAAGAAATGCCCGTTTGCTTTAATGCAAAAGAGTTAGGATATGCCAATGCTTTTGATACCAGAAAAGCAGCCTACTTCAGTGTTTTTGCCGGTGCTTGTGGTCATACATACGGTTGCGGTCCTGTTATTTTCTTTGGCGAAAAAGAAAGTAATCTTTTCGCGAAGCTTCATGGCTGGAAAGAATCGCTTGACTTTGCTGGCGCCAATGAAATGAAACATTTAAGAACACTCATCGAGTCAAGACCAATGCTGGATCGTGTCCCGGACCAAAAAATGCTGGTAAATGAGGGGATCGGAGTAGGGGAAAGAATACAAGCAACAAGAGGTAAAGACTATGCCTTTATCTATAGCGCTTATGGCAGACCGATATTAATTAAGCCTGGCAAAATTTCAGGAATCAAATTGAATGCTTATTGGTATAGCCCAAGAAATGGTAAAAGCAAAATCATCGGCAGCTTCCCTAATAATAAACAACTCAGTTTTATTCCGCCATTACCTGAGAACTCTCCGGTGCCATCTCAAAAAGAAGATTGGGTGTTGATACTGGATGATGCTTCAAAAAATTATGCTGTACCCGGACACTAATTAATTTACAAAGCTTAACTTCAATCGGTCTGATATCACTCATGCAAGAAAATAAATTTCATGATCATGTGGCTATAGTTACTGGTGCTGGACAAGGCATCGGATTTGAAATTGCCCGGCAGCTTGTAGTACATGGCGCTTCAGTTTTATTAAATGATATTGACGAGAAACTTACTTCCTCTGCAGTGGCAAAAATAAGGACCGAAAGTGGCAATTGCGTGGGATTACCTGGAGATGCTGGCGATGTGTCATTCATAAATGAAATGGTAGAATACGCCGTAAAAGAATTTGGCCAATTAAATATTGCCATTGCGAATGCCGGAATTACATTGTATGCTGATTTTTTTGAATATACGCCTGAAGCATTTAATAAAGTGATGCAGTTGAATCTTGGTGGAAGTTTTTTTCTTGCACAAGCAGCTGCCAAACAAATGAAAGAACAGCAAACAGGTGGAAGTATATTGTTTATGTCATCTGTCGTCGGTCATCAGGCGCATAAAAACCTTGCAGCGTATGCTATTACTAAAGCAGGACTTGAAATGCTCGCAAAAAATTTAGTCGTTGAATTATCTCCTTTTAATATTACAGTAAATGCCATCGCACCCGGTGCGACGTTGACGGAAAGAACAATGGATGACAAGGATTATGATAAAACATGGAGCAGGATCACCCCTATTGGTAAACCTGCAAGTACTTATGATATCGCCAACGCTGCATTATTTCTTGTGTCACCTGATGCAAAACATATTACAGGCCAGAGCCTTGTTGTTGATGGAGGATGGACGTCAGTGAGCCCTTCACCTTACTAGGTATTATTTGCTCCAGGCATTTCTTAAAAAATTGATCCAGTTTTTGTGCATGATATTTTCCACATCCGCTGTTGAGTATCCTCGTTTATGAAGCAGTGAAGGAATGGTTTGCAAATCAGCAATGGTTTCCAGGTCATAAGGACATTGCTCTTTTCCAAATGCACCATCAAGATCGGAACCGATTCCTACATGAAGACAATTGCCAGCCAGCTGGCAAATATGATCTATATGATCAATTACTTTCTCAATGTTGCAGCCTGTACTTTTTGGTGTTGATCTCCCTCTCTCCCACTTCGGCACTATCATCCATGCATCAAATGCAGCGCCAATGACTGCGCCTCTTTCAATTAACACTTTTATCATTTCATCACTGAACTGACGATTATGATCGACGATTGTTCTACAAAGATTATGACTGGCCCATACATGCCCGTGAAAATGGTCCATGGCCTGCCAGAAAGCATCATCACAAAGATGTGTTGCATCTAAAATGATATTAAGCTCTTCCATCTGTTTCAATAATGCCAATCCAAGCTGATTCATCGCGCCCCTGGCATCAGTGCCATTTGCATATCGGCCGGGGCCATAGTGTGCGGGACCAACTGCTCTTAACCCATACTCGTAAGCTCTTTCTAAATGTTGCAGAGTAACCAGTGAATCTGCTCCCTCCAAACTTAAAATATACCCAACCGGTTTGTGGTCGTTAATACGTTTATCATCCCAAACATCAAGGTGTATATTCAATGAACGCAGATCCTTTATTTGAACCATTTCTCCTTGCTCTTCCATCGCTCTGTACCATGCGAGTTGTGCCTGGGTTTGAGCCCATGCTTGTTCAGGAGAATGCCAGCCGGGCAAAGGATTTTCTTTGGCAACATACCTGGCTATCTGTGTAGCTACTACCAAACCAATATTTCCCTTTTTTAATTCAGGTAAACAGACTGTTGCATTGCCACGATCAGGTTTATCTGTCATTCCCTTTTCCCGCTCACGGATCTGTTGAATGGATTGTTGCAGGTCACGGTTCCATTCCATGGCATTCATTGCAAGATCAAGATGAGCATCAACTATAAACATAATGGTTGCTTAGTTGCTGGTTACCGGTTTCCAGTTACCGGTAACTATATAGTAATTTTTCTATCTCTTGACACATTTTTCCATTCTCCTGTTACTCTTCCATTTTCAACAGTAAACACTCTTTCATACAATGCAACAGTTGGACACACATGGTATGGCAACCCATAAAAAATATCTCCAACCTTATAAGAATGGTTGTCTTTTGTTTCCAATACAAGGTGTTCCTCACTTTGCCCAACAGGTTTTAAACCTTCTGCATTTAAAAAGTAGACCCTTCTTGAAATTTCATTTTCCGCGGCAACAGATTTATGACCGAGGTCAGTGCAGATCTTATTTCTTGCAGGTAAGGAGATAACTCTTGTTACAAGAACAATAGCAGGCAAAAATTGCTGTTCCGGGCACAGATCTGTATAGCCTTTATCCCAATAAACAAACGTACCGGGACTGCATTCAATATTTTTTCTTTTACAATGAACAGAATATGCCGGCGAGCCACCCATAATAATGACGGCTAGTTTCAGCTCCTCATTCAGTTTTTCTACTGCCTCAAAAGCTTCGTCACATTTTTGTTTTTTTATTTCAAAATCTATATCACGGATATGGCCATCGTAAGCATGGAGCCCAACGAGCTTAATTCCTTTTAGTGTCGAGCAATGATTAGCCAATTCAATAGCATTAATACCCGGAGCAATTCCTGTTCGATTCATTCCAACGTTGAGATCAATAAAAACAGGGACCGTAAGACTATTTGAATTAAATGCATCTGCTTGTTCATTAGCCGCATCTATATTATCCGTTAAACAGGAAAATTTTGTCAACGGATATTTTTTGATTAAAGAAATAAACCGATGAAGTTTTGGACCAAGGGGCTGATACGCTAACAATACATCCGGTGCGTTGGATTGCGCCAGCATCTCAGCTTCCGCAATGGTGGCGCATTTGAATTTTGTTATCCCTGATTTCAACATTAGTTTGGCAACATCCGGGGATTTAGTTGTTTTAATGTGTGGACGAAGACGATCAACATCGCCGATCATATCAATCGCAAGTTGAATATTGTGTTTTACCCTGTCGGGAAATACAACTAACGCCGGTGAATCCAGTTCGTCGATAGTTCCTATTTCATACCAGCTTTCTGACATACAATTAATGAATTTCAAACATTGCTTCGATCTCAACTGCTACATTGCCTGGCAACGAACCCATGCCAACTGCACTGCGAACTCCTTTACCATTATCCTCTCCCCAGAGCTCCACAAATAATTCACTGCACCCATTGATAACGATTGGATGCTTCTCATAATCAGGTGTTGCATTTACCATTCCCAGTAGTTTCATCACTCTTTTTACTTTATCGAGTGTTCCAAAATGATCTTTGATAGACGAAAGAATAGCGAGGCCACATTGTTTTGCTGCCGCTTTGCCTTGCTCTTCATCCAAATCTTTTCCTAGTTTGCCGGTTATTGAACTTCCATCGGTATTTACAGAAATATGTCCGGAAACATACAAATGATTGCCATCGATCAGGCAACGTTTGTAAATCCCTTTTGAGGTGGGCAAGGTTGGTAAAGTGTAACCAAGTTCTTTTATTTTCTCTTCTATAGATTTATTTTGCATATCCGGTTTGAATTTTTCTCAATGTAAATAAATTCCTGTAATCGAAATATTTCAATTTTATTTTTTGGACGATCGAAGCGCAGCCTCACAAAGACGGACAATGACGTTTCTATTCTTGTTGGTTGCTTTACTCGTTTGGGCAATGGTCTTGAATCCGGTATTTTTGCAGGCCCTGGGTGAATTACCACTTTGTAGAATAGAAATACAGAACGTACAAGAGTGCGACGCAACAGAAGTCTCATAGTAATTCTAAAGCCAGGTACATAAAAAGCAAAATGGATCAACCGAAACGATATTTAATTACAAGTGCTTTGCCTTATGCAAATGGATTAAAACATGTAGGGCATTTAGCCGGTGCATATATTCCGGCAGATATTTATGTTCGTTACCTGCGTGCACAAAAACGTGATGTTGTGTATGTATGCGGTAGTGATGAGCATGGTACAGCGATCCCCATACAGGCTATGAAAGAAGGAACGACGCCCCAGGCCATCATTGATAAATATCATGCAGCGATGAAGCAGGATTTTGAAGATCTTGATATTTCATTTGATATTTATCATCGTACAAGTGCACCATTGCATCATGAAACTTCCCAGGAATTTTTTACTTACCTACATGAGCGGGGTGAATTGGAAACAAAAGAAACGGAACAATATTATGACGAAGAAGCAAAAACCTTTTTAGCTGATCGTTATATCAAAGGAATTTGTCCGAATTGCGGCAGCGACAGGGCTTATGGTGATCAATGTGAAAAATGTGGTACAACGCTTAGCCCTGATGAACTGATCAATCCTGTAAGCACATTAAGTGGTAAGCCACCTGTTAAAAGAAAGACCACGCATTGGTATTTGCCATTAGGCAAGCATGAAGATTTCTTACGTAAATGGATACTTGAAGAACATAAAAATGATTGGCGGACTACTGTTGTGGGGCAATGCAAAAGCTGGATCGAAGCAGGCTTATTATCAAGGGCTGTTACCCGTGACCTGGATTGGGGAATCAAGGTGCCATTAAAAGAAGCTGAAGGAAAAGTACTTTATGTTTGGTTTGACGCTCCGATAGGTTATGTAAGCGCAACAAAACAATGGGCGATTGACAATAAAAAAGACTGGAAGCCTTACTGGTGCGATAAGAACACCAAACTTGTTCATTTCGTTGGTAAGGACAATATTGTTTTCCATTGTATCATCTTTCCGATCATGTTGAAGTTGCATGGCAATATCATACCGGCAAATGTGCCGGCAAATGAATTTTTAAATCTGGAAGGTGATAAGATGAGTACCAGCCGTAACTGGAAGCTGGATCAACGGGATTATATAAATGACTTTGTAAAAAAAGAAAATGGTGGCGGACAATGTGTGGATATGCTGCGTTATTATTTAACATTGATCGCTCCTGAAACAAAGGACAGCGAATTTACCTGGAAAGGGTTCCAGGATGCAGTAAACAGTGAATTGGTTTCCATTTTTGGAAATTTTATAAACAGAACATGGGTGCTGATGCACAAGTTGAGCGGTGGTAAGGTTCCAAAGTTGCATGAAGGAATTTTGGATGAGGAAGACAAGTGGATCACGGATGAGATTCAAAAGTCAAAAGTCAAAATTGAAACCTTAATTGAAGAATATAAGTTTCGTGATGCATTGTATGAAGTGATCGACCTGTCAAGAAAAGGAAATCAATACATGCAGAAGAAAGAGCCGTGGATCAAGGCAAAGAAGACGGCGGAAGAAGGTCCCGAATCGGCAGCGGCCCAAAAGGAAATAGATAACTGTCTGCATCTATGTTTACAGTTGACAGCGAACCTGGCAATCCTTGTCAATCCATTTTTACCAAATACAGCAGGTAAAATGTTGCACATGATGAAAGTGGTTGATAAAATGCTGAATTGGGAGAATGCAGGTAAAACAAAGTTGTTGAGCGTTGGATATAGTTTGAGGGCACCGGAACTATTATTCAGAAAAATTGAAGATGATGAAATTAAAATTCAAATTGAAAAACTGAAAGCAGGTTTAATAAAAAAAGAGGGAGCAAAAATGGAAGAAATGAAACCCGGAGCTGCAAACCAACAACCGGAATCAAAGAAAGCAGAGATTGTCTACGATGATTTTGCCAGACTTGATCTTCGTGTTGGTACAATAAAAGCATGTGAAAAGGTAGAAAAAGCAGACAAGCTTCTAAAATTAACAATTGATTTGGGGACTGAAACCAGAACAATTGTTAGCGGTATTGCATTACATTATAAGCCGGAGGAAATGGTTGGCAAGCAAGTTGTAGTTGTAGTGAACCTTGCGCCCAGAAAAATGAAGGGAATTGAAAGCCAGGGGATGATCTTAACTGCTGAGGACAAAGATGGAAAACTTCGTTTGTTGAAGCCTGAAGAAACGGTAAGCCCGGGCTCTTCTGTAAGCTAAATATGAAGCCATCTGAGACAACAGATGGCTTTTTCATTCCCGTAAAATTTGAGTAATTTGATAACTTATTAACCCCATCTATTGAATGTGGATCGTCTGGTTAGAAAAGAGGATACTTAAAACACTCGGGATTATACTGGGCGTCATTATTATTATTATCACTTCTCTTCATGTTTATGTGGTAAATAATGCCGAATCGCTGGTGGAAGAAATTGTGGCAACTGAGTCAAAAGGGAAACTGAGGTTAAAAGTTGAGAACATTAAATTTAACTATTTCAGTAAAAAAATAGAGTTTCAAAATGTAACCTTCTTCTCTAACGACTCTCTTGATCTGAAAACTTCCTATTACTTCCAGGTTGATAAAATAAAGCTGAAAGTAAAAGCACTTGTCCCCATTTTTACAAGAAGGGAATTAAGGATCGATTCACTAACACTGGTAGCTCCTAAGATAGAAGTAACAAGATTAAAACCACTAGACAAACCTACACAAAGCGAAGTTTCAATCCCCCAGGAAATGGGAAGAGTGTATAATTCGATCATGGATGCGTTGAGATTTCTTGAAGTGAAAAGATTTCAATTTGACGAAGGCCAATTCAAATTGATAAATAAAGTAATCCCTAACCAACAGCCATTGATCATTACAGGGCTTCATTTTCATATAGAAGATTTCAAAGTGGATTCGACGACAAACGCTGAAGACTTTCCTGATTCTGAAAAACTGGTTTTCTGGACAAAGAACCAGGATATTACTTTTCCTGATGGCAATCATCGGCTTGCCTTCAGCCGTTTCCGTATTAAGATCAAAAAACGATTAATTGAAATAGACAGTTGTACGCTGATAGGTAACCGCGGTCCTAATAGCGAATCTGGCTTTACCCTATTTCTTGATACGCTGAAATTGACAAATGTAGACTTCAAATCTCTTTATGAAAAAGACCTGATCAAAGCCGATTCGGTGTATTGCCTGAATCCAAATTTCAAAATACAACTCGAACTAAAAGACAGAGAACCAGGTAAGAAAAAGATCCCAAATCTTGACACACTTATTAACCAGCTTACCGGTGACATGCAATTAGGTTATGTGGGTGTAAAAAATGCAACATTGGATATTGCGACCACGAGAAATGATAAGACCACCTCGTTCACATCCGAAAAGAACAATTTTGAAATGCGCGGTCTCACAATCGACCATAGCCTGGAACAACCGGTCTCGTTACAGAGTTTTGATATGGCCATTCATAACTATGAGAATTTTGTAAAGGATAGTAGTTATTTTTTGCGTTTTGACAGTATTCAAATGAGAGAAAACAGGATCTTACTAAGCAATTTTTCAATCAATACCGAGCCCTATAAGGACAAGCGCAACATACAGGTGCGCCAATTTATTCTTAGCGAACTGTCGTGGGCCGATCTTTTGTTTGACAGAAGAGTTATTGCACGACAGGCGTTATTAATACGGCCGGTCATCGATTATTATCCCTCGGCAACTGCAAAACCCAGGACCAGGAACCCAATTGTAAATTCACTGGAAGGCATTAATAATTTTATGAGCCTTGAAAAACTAATTATTGCAAATGGTAAGATCAAAATTAGAACCAGGAATACAATTGACCTGTTATTAGATGATGCCAATCTTGTACTCAAAAGCGATCAAATTGCCGATTCCTTTTCGATAGAGAATGTAGGAAATTCCGTAGAGATCCTTGATTTTAAGAAAGGCATCATGAAAACAAAAGGTTTAATGGTGAACATGGAGGAAGCATCCTATAATGGAAGCACTAAAAAATTCAAATTCAAAAAAATATATGCTTACGATCATCAACAAACATTCAATTTTAATGCAAGGGAAATAACAATTGATAGCTTGTTATTCGTTGATTCGCTGGAATTGCTCTTTGGAAAAGGGATCGCCTGGAAAAAAGCAGATATTGAAATCAACTTGCTCCAAAAAGGAACGAAAAAAAGTAATGACCCACTGGAGATCCTGCTCAACAATGTGCAAGGTAATAACACACAACTTTATCTTAATAACCCCAAGAGCTCACTGTCCGTGTTTTTTAATACGCTTTCGTTTACTTCGCTGAATAAAAAGGAAAATTTTAAAATTGACGATCTCAGAACAAATGGCAGGGATCTTTATTGGTTTTCCCAGGGCTCATCCATTACATTAAATAATTTTTCAGTTAAGGACAACAGTGTTTCTTCATTCAGTAATTTTCATTTCAAGCAAACAAAAAATAATAATAGTGTCGATATTAATGCTCCCGTTGTTGTCTTTACGCCGAACATTAATAGTATTGTAAAAGGATCTCCCGACCTGAACAACTTAAAACTAAGTGATCCTGTAATTGAAGTTCGCACTACCGAAAAACAAGACAGTGCTTCGGGAAAGTCCTGGCCTGATATTTCCATTGACAAGGTTGAGATCGAGCGCCCTAAATTTTTGTTTGAAAACACATTTTCGGATAATCTCCGAAAAATAGAGTGGGACGCTGGCAATAATGTTCTTTTACTCAGGAATTTTAATATTAATGCAAGCAATAAACAGTTAAGTGTTGCTTCATTGATCACAAACCTGTCAAATCTTTCGTTTACCAACGCTGATAATAAAACAACATCAACAAAAGAAGGTTCAGTAAAGGTTCAGCTTACCGATCTGTTATTAAGACCAGGTGAAAAATTATTCTGGTCAGTAAAAGTGCAAGAAGCAATTGCAAAAAAATTTTCAGCAGACAGTATTGGTAAAAAACCGGCGAATGTAAAAATCCACGAAGGGGTCCTGAAAAATCTTGTACTTGGTTCAGATATAAATAAGGACATTAAAACCATCATTGGGAAAAACCCTGCATTTTCCGTTGGCAATCTATCGGGACAAATTGTTGATGAAAAGAATGCCTGGAAATGGGATAACCTTTCATTCAATAAACCAGACCAAAGTTTTTCTCTCGATTCTTTTTCATTTCACCCGGTTCCAAGCCGCGATGAGTTTATCGCAGCAAGCCAGTGGCAAACTGATTATATGACTTTAAAGACCGGCAAGGTTTCGGTTTCGAAATTTAACCTCGACCAATATCTGGAAGATAGCGTGTTCCGGTCTGGCAACATCAACATAGATAGTGCTTATTTTACAGCCTACAGGGATAAAACACCTCCATTCAGGTCTGGTATCATAAAAAGCCTTCCTACAAAACTTATTCAAAAGATCCCCTTTAAAGTATCCGTTGACACCGTATTGATCTCTGATGGCACAGCAGTTTATACCGAGTTAAATGATAAGACCGGGGAAACTGCAGAGATTCCAATTACAAGAATGAGTGGTGATATTTTTCCGATAAAAAATTTTGGTTTAACAGCGTCCGACAGTTTCAGGATCCGCATCAATGGGTATTTGCTTGATTCCGGATGGATAAGACTGCGGACAAGAGAATCTTACCTGGACACAATGTCCGGATTTTTAATCACGGTGAGAATGCGACCACACTCGATAATGTATCTTAATAAAATACTTCCCGCTTTAGCCTCTTTAAAACTACAGTCCGGCTATCTTGATACCCTGACAATGAGAGCTGTTGGGCAAGAATATCTTTCATTGGGAGAAATGAGAATGAACTATCACGATCTTAAAGTCCAATTTTTGAAAAATGGAAAAGAAGAGAAAAAAACATTTTTACAGGGTTTGATGACATTTATTGCCAACAGTTTTATCATTAAAAATGAAAATAAGAAAAGAGTTGGTGTAGTCTACTTTCCCCGTCTTCGTGACAGGTCATTCATCAACTACTATATAAAAATCATGATGAGCGGCGTTGCATCAAGTGTAGGAGCAAAAAAGAATAAACGATTGATGAGAAAGTACAATAAACAATTAAAGGTTCGCCAATTACCGGGAATAGATCTTGATTAACGCTGGATCAATTTAATGTAAGAGGAAAAACTACATGCAGCGAACAGCCATTGCCGGGAGATGAAATAAGATCCACCTCACCACCAAAAGCATCGACACGGTTATAAATATTCACAAGGCCAATCCCTTTTGATTGTACCGAAGTATCAAAGCCTTTTCCATCATCGGAAATTGACAGGTAAATGTGATTATTTTCTTCTATTAAAGAAATGGTTACAATTTTTGCATCCGCATATTTAATTATGTTATTTGTCTGTTCCTGTAAAATGCGGAAGATCATCAGCTTTTGATCTTCGGAAAGGATCTTATCAAGATTTTGATCATAATGAAACTTTGTTTCGATCTGTTGAAATGCTTTCATATTAATGATAATATCATCGATACTTCTGCTAAGTCCTATAACTTTTACAAGTGAAGTATTTAATGCTTTTGATAATTTCCTTATCTCTTCCACCGCCATTAACTGGTAGCTTGTTGCCTTGTCAATATGTTCCGCTGCTTTTGCAGGGTCGGTTTTTGCTGAATTCATAAACAGCTTTGCGCTCATCAGGAGTTGATTCACATTATCATGAAGCTCACGGCTGATCTCACTTCGTTCAGCTTCCTGCGCTGCTATCCCTGCCTGGCTTACTGCTTTATGTTTCTGTTCCTGCTCCTGCATCAATTGCTGTTCAAGTTTTTTCTTTTCTGTAAGGTCGCGGATGGCGCCTAATATTCTCACCGGTTTACCCTGGCGATACAAAATCAATCCCGAATCAAGTAAAAATTTGTATTTGCCATCCGCACAAAGAAAAAGGTACTCATCCTCCCATCGTTCCTTCCCTTTTTGGATATACTGCTGAACTTTATTGCGAACTCTTTCCCTGTCCTTTGCATGTATTTTATCAAACCACCAATCCATGTCAGGTTTTATTTCATCCCTGGTGTATCCAGACAGTTCATAAAATGTTTCACTACGATAGATCTGTTTGGTTGCAAGATCAATATCCCAGATCGCATCCGAAGTTATTTTGGAAACATAGTAAAAACGTTCATTGCTTTTTCTTAGCTCTTCTTCGCGGTTCACGCTATCTGTAATATCAGAAAATGACACCACTACAGCATAGGGTTCAAATTCTCCAATACGGATCAATGCTTCTGAATTGATCAGTAACCACACGAATAAGCCATTAGGTAGTTGCACACCCATTTTTACATTTCGCTGCGGAAAACCAGTTTGCAAACTAACAACGGTTGGAAATTCATACCATGGGAAAGGAGTTCCATCAGCCTTTATTGCTTTCCATGATGAATCGCCAAATTCTTTTCCCAACAATTCTTCTTCTGTTGCGCCTAAAATCGCCGATGCTCTTTTGTTACAGGTAGTAACTTTTCCGTCCTTATCCAACATGACAACTCCGTCAACTAATGTATTAACAAGCTTCTCATACGTCGCTTCAGCTTCAGCTAATTTCTTTTCAGTACTTTTTACTTTCGTGATATTATGGTTTACAAAAATTATGCTTACGGGTTTATTATTGTCGTCCAATATTGCCGTCGCTGTTGTTTTGAATATGAATTTTTCCCCGTCATGCCGGTGATAAATAACTTCACCATCCCAGTTTCCTTTTTTTACTATACCAGTTTTAATAGCTTCAATTGAGGAATGCAATAGATCGATCTTGATCAACTGGAAGAGATTTTTTCCTCTTGCCCCCGGTAATCCATGCAATTGCTCAGCGGCATCATTCCACCCCGTAATATTAAAATTAATATCAGTAATGATCACCGCATCAGGTAAGTTGTGAAGGAGATCAGAAATTTCTGAAGCAGCTTTGTGACTTACAGTGAGTGCCGTTTTGTTACTCTTTTTTGCAGAGGAATTGGTTTTCATTGGATGTTTGCTTGGAACTAACAATAAACGAAAAATGCGAGTTAATCGTGCTTTGCATGAAATTTCTTTTCAGCAAATACAATATTTCATGACCAGCGTTAAGGTTTTTATATACGGAGACAGCCAGTGCAATTTTCTAATAGTAGTATACCGATTTTGTTTTTAGTAAAATCACCTAACTTCGGTCTCCAATAGTTGTTTAACTAACTAATTTTATGGAAAAAAGGATCATCAAGAAAATAGCAGTTTTAGGAAGTGGTGTAATGGGGTCACGTATTGCCTGTCATTTTGCAGGTATTGGTTTGCAGGTTTTGCTGCTTGACATCGTACCAAAAGAGGCAACGCAAAGCCTGAAGCCAGCTGAGCGAAATAAAATTGTAAACGATGCATTGACTGCAGCTATAAAATCCAATCCTTCTCCCGTCTACCATAAAAACGTTATCAAAAAAATTACCACCGGGAATTTTGACGATGACATGAAAAAAATAAATGATTGCGAATGGGTGATCGAAGTTGTTATAGAAAGACTGGATATAAAAAAACAAGTTTATGAAAAAGTTGAACAGTTTCGTAAGAGCGGTACACTGATCACTTCCAATACATCAGGTATTCCTATCCACATGCTTTCGGAAGGAAGAAGTGAAGATTTCAAAAAACATTTTTGTGGCACCCACTTTTTTAATCCTCCACGCTATTTGCGATTGCTTGAAATAATCCCCACTCCACATACGGATCCCGCAATTGTAGATTTTTTAATGAATTATGGAGACTTGTACCTGGGAAAGACAACCGTTCTCTGTAAAGACACACCTGCCTTCATTGCAAATCGTATCGGTGTTTTTGGTATTATGTCACTTTTTGGATTGGTTGATAAACTTGGCTTGACGATCGATGAAGTTGATGCGTTAACCGGGCCGATCATTGGCCGTCCAAAATCAGCCACATTCCGTACAGCTGATGTTGTTGGGATTGATACCCTGGTAAAAGTTGCAAAAGGAGTATATGATAATTGCCCAAATGATGAAGCAAGAGATGTTTTTAATATTCCTGTATGGTTAAATAAATTAGTTGAGAGCAACTGGCTTGGCGATAAAACAGGACAGGGTTTTTTTAAAAAAATAAAATTGCCTGCAACGCAGGGCAGCCCTGAAGAAAGAAAATCAGATAAAGAGATCGTCGTGCTTGATTTAAAAAAGTTTGAGTATGTTCCAAGAGCTAAGGCAAGGTTTGCAACAGTAGAAGCCGCCAAACCAATTGACGATTTGTATGCAAGATTAAAGATGCTCGTTGCTGGTCAGGATAAGGCCGGAGATTTCTATCGCCATTTCCATTATGGTCTTTTTTCTTACATATCTCATCGCATTCCTGAGATCAGCGATGAGCTTTACCGTGTTGATGATGCAATGATGGCGGGATTTGGTTGGGAGATCGGGGCCTTTGAAAGCTGGGATGTGCTGGGTGTTGAAAGGACCACGAAAGCAATGAAGGATGCCGGCTATAAAGTAGCTCCCTGGATCGATGAAATGCTTGCCGCCGGCAACAAATCATTTTATAAAATTGAAAGTGGCAAAAAATTGTATTATGATCAGAACAGCAAAACATATAAAGCGTTACCTGGAGGCGATGCATTTATTGTAATGAGTAATTACCAGGATAAACAGGTTTGGAAAAACGGAAGCTGTAGATTGTATGATCTCGGCGATGATGTATTAGGACTACAATGGTTTACAAAAATGGGAAGCATCGGAGGTGATGTGCTAGCCGGAATTCACACAGCCATTGATAAAGCAGAAAAAAATTATAAAGGATTAGTGATCGCCAATGAGGGTGCCAATTTCAGTGCGGGAGCTAATGTGGGAATGATATTTATGTTAGCGATAGAACAGGATTATGATGAAATTGATTTTGCAATTCGTCAATTTCAAAATACAATGATGAAAGTAAGATATTCATCCGTTCCGGTTGTAGTTGCTCCTCATGGACTAGCACTAGGTGGTGCATGTGAATTAAGCCTTCATGCTGACAAATGTTGTCCTGCTGCTGAAACCTATACTGGTCTTGTTGAACTTGGCGTTGGCCTAATTCCTGGTGGTGGTGGTACAAAAGAATTTGTAGTGAGAGCTTCCGATGAAATGCATGAAGATGAACCGGAAACTATTACGCTCAAGAATCGGTTCCTGGCAATTGCAACCGCCAAAGTAGCAACTTCAGCATTTGAAGGTTTTGATATTGGTATTTATAGAAAAGGATTAGATGAAGTAGTAATGAACCAGGGAAGAAGAATTTCAGAAGCAAAGAGATCTGTTACCGAGATCTTCGACTCAGGTTATTCAATGCCGGTACAACGGAAAGATGTAAAAGTGCTTGGCCGATCTGCTCTCGGGGCATTGTACGCTGGTATCAATGGAATGTGGCGGGCAAATTATGCAACTGACCATGATGTTGTAGTCGCAAAAAAATTGGCGTACGTAATGTGCGGGGGTGATCTAAGCGAAGCTTCGTCAGTGTCAGAACAATATTTACTCGACCTGGAAAGAGAAGCTTTTCTATCCCTTTGTGGAGAAAAGAAAACATTAGAAAGGATTCAATCTGTATTGAAGGCAGGCAAACCAGTTAGAAATTGAAATTCCTATTAATTCTTAACAAATATTTGCTATCCGTTTGTAAACTTTATCTCCTGTTAGGCCATCCTAAGAAAAAAGATCAAACAATGAGAAGCCTCAAATTCATCAGTTTTCCTGTTTTTCTTATTCTATTCAATAGTTCCCTCCATGCACAATCCCTGGATACGCTATCGGCGAAACAAGTAATTGAGAAAGGATCAAAAGGAGATGATATCCTTGGAGAAAAATATAAAAAAGATCAATTAAAAACTCCTCCTGTTTTACTTTGTCAAAAAGATTCAGTTTGCAGAAAAGATGTTCTTCACTCCTCAAAAAAATTACGCAGAAAACAAAATAGAAACAACTAATATTTCAAATAATAAAGGGCAGCTAATCTGCCCCTTTTGTTATTTTATTTTTTTCTCCTAGTTTTCGATAAACATTCCCAAAAATTTATTTTTATTCAGCGGATTGTTGAGACTTTCAGCTTCCTTTGCAGCCTGAAAACGAAGATTTTGCTGCCCTTCCGTATTTGGAATTCTGAAGTTTCCAGTCGTTATATATTTTATCGCAGCGGCCAAACAAGGCTCAGCTACATTTCCCCAATTTTTATCTACCCCATCTGGCGCCAGCTTATCGGGAGCAAAGCCTGTGTAATAGTCCGCATTTCCCGCACTATTAACCGTTTTAAATGAAACAGGATAAATGGCATAATTATAAATTGGTATCGGGAAATAACCGACTGGCTTACCATAAGTCGTATCACCAATCAATTTTACATCCATGTAAGGTTTAAGATTATTGATCAATAATTCACTGGCCGAAGCAGAGCCTCCTGATACTATAGCAAAAATGCGAGGCAAATTTAGATTACCGGCTTTTTCATAATTTACTGAATTGGCAGCTGAGGTGAAAATATTTCCATAACCAGGTTTACGACGAATCAATTGGTGTTGATTATTCTGTAAAGTCGTATTAAATATATATTTATACATTGTTTGGTTATTAGTCGCTAAAGGGGCAATTAAGTTTGCCAGTGTGTCCTGGGTTTCGACGGAACCACCGGGATTATACCTTAAATCTATGATCAGCTCATTGATATTCTGGCTTTGAAAATAATTAAACACTTGCGCCAATTCATTCCTTGACGGTTGTCCAAAAAACTGGTTAAATACAAAGTACCCAACCTTTTTCCCACCAACGTCAAACACATTTTTATAAAGTACCGCATTGGCAGTAAAACTGGTTTTGCTTAGATTCAAAGCTGAAGTACTTCCATCAGATTTTCTGAACTCAAAATTTGCACTGGTAATACTTCCAAAGAAAACATCATTCAAAATGTTAGCGCTATTTTGATCGTAGCCGACCGGGGTTCCATTGATCTTCGAAATATACCAGCCTCGTTGAACACCTGCGAGACCTGCAGACGACTGTCCATAAACATAGGTAACAAACCAATAAACAGAATCGACAGGAGAAGCTACATCTATTGATGCAGCTTTTATAAAGAAACCAAAATCCCGGTCGTCCCCTGTTTGAAGTCCTCCTGATTGTTCCTGAGTAGTCACAAAACTAAATCTGTCAAGCGGTTGATGATTTCTAATGGCGGCCATAACTTTTTCTGCTGATTCAAGTTCAGTAGAACCTCTGTACTGGCGGGGTTTAAATTGATCATATCCAGGAATTGCCTCTTGCCATAAATAAACTTCTTTCGTATACAAATAAACCGAATCTCTTAAAAGGTCTTCCTTAGTTGTTGTTGAAGGAGTAGGAGCTGGTGCATCAGTATCTTTCTTTTTGCATGAGATTATCAATATTGAACCCATCAATAACAGTTGCCACAATATTTTCATAGTTTAATATTTTTAATGGATTGCAAAAATACTTATTTATAGATGAATTAAATGAAGAAGGCAGCTTGTGCTTTTCAATTAGTTTGTTAATTTTATAACCTTGATCAGAGAATTATCATTTGCTTTTTGTAGATATTAACATCCGCATACCGGAAAGTAAGCGGGTGTGAAAAAAGAGACGTTTTTCTCCCGGGTAATTAATAATTTTAAACGTTGCCAAAACAACGCCTAGCTTATGATCTCACGAAGGGTACTCTGGTACAGGCTTTATTTAGTTTTCAATATAGCCATAGTCTGGGTTTTTTTCAGTCTCATTTTCCTGTATAACATAACCGTGGTTGACAAAGGAGTGCTGGAAAGCAGAAGGTTGAGTTTTTTTTCACTGGCATTTGCTACGGTTGGGATCATTGTAGCGGGCGCTGAAGCCTTTTTCCTTAAAAACATGTTTCGCAAATTACCGATCTGGCTGTCAACACTGTTGCGAATGACGGTGACATTCATCCTGTTTTTACTTGTGTCTGTTGTCGTGGTGTTTGCATACTGGATCTTCCGTCACGATGGTGGACTTAGTTTTGTTGAATTTGAAAAGAAGTTTGTTCAAGATATTTTGCTTACGCCGAGCTTCATGATGCTGATGGTGGATCTTGGATTGCTGGCTTTTCTTTCGATCCTGATCCTGGAAATATCAGATAAATACGGACCGGGTGGACTTAGAAATTTAATCCGCGGCCGTTATAATAAGCCCAGGAAGGAAAATCGCATATTTCTTTTCCTTGATATCAATGATTCAACTGCTATTGCGGAAAAGATCGGTCATGAAAAGTATTTTAATATGTTACATGATTTTTTTGCGGATATCACCGATCCGATCATTGGCAATTGGGGACATATTTATCAATACGTCGGAGATGAAGTGGTGCTTTGCTGGGAAAATACACCGAAAAATAAAGCCAGGTGTTTAAGATTCATACGACAATCGGTTGACGTCTTTAAGCGAAAACATGATTATTATATGAAAGAATATGGCGTGTCTCCCACTTTCAAAGCAGGTATTCATGCAGGCGAAGTAACAGTTGGTTATGTTGGCATAATTAAAAAAGATCTTGTCTTCAGTGGCGATACGCTCAACACTACGGCAAGGATCAGGAGTAAATGCCATGAATTGAAACATCCCTATATCGCATCAATAGATTTTGTAAAAGATTTTAGAGTGCCAAAGGGCTTCCAGGCAGATGAGATCGGCGAAATGGAATTCAAGGGTCGAAAGGAAAAGTCGAAGGTTTATTCATTAGAACTAATTTGATAATTTTATTAGCGTTGATCTCTCAACGTTTTCTATGGCTTCACGAAGGATTATCAACTATAAGCTTATTGTACTAGCCAACATCTCACTCATCTGGGTAGTGTTTGCATTCCTTTTTCTTTATAATATTATTCTTATTGATAAGAATGATGTAACAGGACGTTCACTTATTATATTTTCCCTTGCCTTTGCAACTATTGGTTTTGTTGTTTCAGCAGTCCTGATATTTTATTTAAGGAATGCTTTCCGTTTTTTTCCTTTATGGGTTTCTGTTTTGCTGAAAATAACCCTCACATTCTTCCTTTTTGTACTGATAGCTTTTGTGATGCTCTCCATGTATTATGTACTTGCCGAGAAAGGAACATTTGAAAGTTTTCTTGGAACCTTTTACCG
>CBFGXP010000054.1:0-19322 GCA_965652775.1 uncultured bacterium | reverse complement strand
CAAAATATCATATTACCCACCTGGGATGTTTCTGTAATTATTGTCGTAAAATCCGCTTCTGATTGCTATAATAAAACACTTGCAGTCGGAAATTATTGGTCGGTATTACCTGTTAAGCTCATCAGTTTCCAGGGGAATGTGAATGCAAAGAATAAAGTCTCGTTACAATGGAAAATAGGAAATAACAAGACCGTAGATCAATTTGAAGTGCAAAGAAGTTATGATGGCAGGGAATTTAAAACAATTGGAATCGTATTCGGAAGCGAAAAAATTGACATAGAAGATTATATGTTCTATGAAACGATCAGCAGCTTTGACAAGGTGATGTACCGACTAAAAATGATAGACAAAGATGGTGATATTGGTTATTCTAAAACGCTTGTATTTCAAAATAAGGCCACTACTAACAATTCTATTAAGATTTTTAATAACCCGGTCATTGATCAATTAACTTTTAATTATACTGTTCTTATTTCACAGATCATTGATATTAAGGTTTACGATATGAGTGGACGCCTTATGATGACAAATAAAGTAAAAGGTTTTGAGGGGAATAATATGGTAAGCCTTCCCTTAACCTCAACGTTCAAGCCCAGTATGTATTTATTAGAAGTAAGAAACGGCGCTGATATTCAAACTGCAAAATTTGTAAAGCAATAAATAACTTTTTAAGAATTTTAAAGCCACCCTTATTACCGAATTGATCTCCCTGGTACTAAGCCGAAGATTAATTGTTGGTTAACCCTTTGAAGTTTTTCATACACTTAGAGTATCAACGGAGACGGGCCCTTTGTCTAAAGGGCCTTTTTTATTTTGAATTGGTAAGATAGGATTGCAAATTCTTTACATATTCCTCAAAAGCACCAATGCCCGTTGTTGTGATCTTACAAATCGTTTGAGGATAATTATCCTTAAATTGTTTTATTATTTCTATATAGCCGGCTTCTTTCAATTTCTGTATTTGTACACTCAGGTTACCAGCAGTAGCATTTGTTTTTTCTTTCAGAAAAGTAAATTCAGCTTCTTTTACGCTAATAAGAAGTGACATTACTGCCAATCGTAATTGAGAATGTAATATTGGATCAAGGTCTTTAAACATTCAATTGTACTTGCTCCTTTTTATATGAACGATATTCCTTTTCCATAATAATACCCGGCACAAGCCAGGCAAGTATTGCTGATGCTGCTGTTAGCAAGAGATCTATTTTGATCGATGTATATATGGCAACGATGCAACAGGCCCAGCAAAATATTCCGCCCCATAGCATGGGCTTAAATTTACATGCTGCCCCGGTTATAAATGTTGGCATACCATACAGCATTAAAAAAAGCGGGCCCACAAATTCATAAAACCCGTACGAATCTGCATTCCCAGCCGCTGGTTTATATTGATCGGTCCATGCACCCCATTCATTAAAAACATTATTGCAAATAAGGATCAATAAAAAAATAGAAATGCCAAAACCCAGCCATATATAGTCCAGGTAAGGATCATCATAAGATTTTACCTTTCGTTCCTTCTTCTCTCTGATACTTATCAATATTTGCGGAATGATGGCAACAAGCGTAAGCAAATAGATATCAAATGGAAGTCTGTACTTAAAATGAACCTCGGCTAACCTGACCAGAGAACACACAGCAATAACAGCCCCCCACATAATAGCGCCAATACCTGTATCATGGTAAGATTCTTTCGCCTTGTTGATCATCATCGTGATCAGGTGCAGGCTTTCCCGTTCGGATAATTGTTTTTCCTGTTCCATAATCTCAGCGGTTTTGATTTTTTTCTTTTGCACTCAACATATGCCCGGGTATGATATAAGAAATCAATACTGCTAATGCGAGCAAGAGCAATTGCCATTCATAGGCTACAAATACAGAAACTATCATGATTGGCAAACATAATAGACCGGTCCATTTTAATAATGGAAATCGCATCATTGAACCCATAAAAAAACAGGCCGCAGCATAGATAAGTATATAAAATGGAAATGAATAATGCCAAAGATCATACTTACCGAAAATAAAGGCGAAGCTGCAATAAATAATCGCCATACAAAATCCAAAATACTTCATAGTGTCACCCAGGTATGTTTTTACTTTTTCGGACCTTCCTTCTTTAATTCCCTTCACAATACTTGCCACGACTCCGATCCACATAATATTCCACACCAAATAAGATTGATCTATATCTGTAAATTTCATGAGCATAAAATGTAAGATGGCAGTGATAAATACCAGCCAGCCCCATAAAAGGAAGTAAAAAGAATTCTTTAATACATCCTGCTTCGCCTGCTGGATCATGAATTGAATAACCTTGAGGCTTTGTTCGGCGGAAAAATTTTGGTTTTCTTGCATACTGATTGATTTAAACCAAATACCCTGGTTGTTACACGGTATGTAATTATTTAATCAACTATTTGTACTGGGATAAGAAATACGTGACCTGGTTTTTTCCCCAATTAGGATGAATGCTGGTTTCAGGCTTAAATGTCTCGTATAGTTTTTGGGCTTTTTCAAACAATAGTTTTGCTTCTTCTTTACTTCCGCCAAACTGTTCAGGAGTATAAAATTTATCCTGGCCCTCCAATACATAAACTCTCGGGTTTTCAGGGTTCAATTTTTTTGCTTCATCAAGCATTGCCTGAGCTTCCGGACCGTAGGTCATGTAACGGCTCATTGGATCTCCAAGCATTCGCAAGGTTGCGATCATTTTCTTTACAATAAATATTTCCGAATTGTTTTTGGCCAGGTCTTCTGCCTTTTTGATTTGCTTCTCAGCTTTATCAGCGAAAGGATCTGTCTTATCAGCTTTAGCAGCCATCATATCGCCCCCGGCTCCCGCCATAATGCCAGCACTTGCATTGCAATACGCGGCATAATAATATGCCAGCCACTGATTTTTTTCCGCCTCGGCTATACGCTCAAACGCATTTGCAAGATCTGTTAACCCTTGAACGGTACTTGTAGTATCTACTGCTGCAATTTTAGGCTCCATTGCTTTTACAAATTTGTCCGGCATTTGTCCGGTGACAAAACTTGCAATAAACATTGCAGATAAAATAAAGATTGTCTTTTTCATTGTTTATCGTTTTAAATTTTTGAAAAAAATTAAAATAAGCGGTCGATTGTTTCTTGTGATCTGTCGATGCCAAAACTGAAAAAGGCCCCGATATAAACAAAAATTCTTGAGGGAGGAAGAATTTGTTGCTTTCTTAATCCATTGTATGAGTAATCGTATCCATACACCTGTTTTATACCAAACGCATTGCTGATGGAAAGCACATAAACTGCAAAGTTCTTCGCATTCTCTTTACCGATGCTTGGCAGATAATTAAATGCAACGCTGAAATTATGATAGTCCTGTGTATTTCCCTTATCAGCAAAATAATAATTGAGACCGTCAAATCTTATATCATAATAAGGCCTGCCACTTGCGTAATTGTATGCCCCATTGAATTGCATCTTCCACGGTTGTACAAATTTCTTCACTACAACCGATGCAGTATGAGCAGCAGCGAAATTCGGCATGGTAGCATAAGGGTAATTCAGGAAATCCCTTTTTGTATCAAGAAAAGAATAAGATATCCAATAGTCCACATTCTTGATCGTTTTCTTATCTCTCCAGAAAAATTCAAGGCCTTTTGCCTCGCCAAAGCCATTGTTATTTATTGCTTCGTCTCTACCACTTACAAGTGCTGTTTTAATGAGGTTATCATATTTTTTATAGAAAATTTCTGCACGGAAAGTTCTCGCACCCGTCACCTTCATGTATTGAGCAATATAGTGGGTCGCTTTCATAAAAGCCAGGTTAGCAGCTGGAGCTAAAGGCAAATACCTGCTTTCAGGATTTTGATAAAATATTCCATATGCTAATGATGCCTGAGCTTGTTTGCTTAGTTTGTAGGCCAAAGAGAAACGCGGAGCAATATTGGTTTTATCAATAAGGGATGATTGCTCGAACCGTGTTCCAATTTTAGCAGCAAGCTTATTAGTTATATAAACATCACTTTCTGCAAACAGTGATTTAACATGGGCTTTTAACCTGCCAGGAAACTTTTGACCATTATAGATCGTATAATCAGATTTTTCATCGCTCTGATTATATTCACCACCAAAACGGATCATGGATATACCTTTCAATCTTCTTTCCAGTATTAATTTGCTATTGAAATAATTTGAAGTAAGATCAAGATCAAATGTCTTGAATTCCAGGCCTGGCAATATCACGTCATTTTTATTCGCATCTTTCATTCCGGCTTTTATATCATCCTGATTAAATGTATATGAGATACCTGCATATATTTTCCATCGTTTACCAAGACCTTCTTTCCATGAAAGATTATGATACATATTAAAGTTCCTAAGCCCAAAACGATCAAGATACCCGATTGAATCAATACTGTTTACAGTAAAATCAAAAGCATTCTTTGCGAAATATCCATAATACTTGATCATTCCCGTCGCAGAGGTTTTAATACGAAAGTTTAAGTCGCCATTCTGGATCACAGGTACTTTGGAATAATCCTGCCGCTGTTTTATAATAGCAAACACCGGAGCCAGATTGGTATATGCGTATGCACCGCCCCATGAAAATTTTTTACTCTTTGATAAAGATTGATATCCTCCATTGACACCAATGACAGATAAACCAAGACTCGCAGATGATCTATCGGGAAGATCAATTGATTCAAGTATCAATGCAGATGATAGAGCCTGCCCATACAAAGCTGAGTAACCACCGGTACTAAAAACTGTTCCTTTAAAAAGAAATGGAGAAAATCTTCCATAACCCGCAATATTCGGAGCGCCCCCCTGGAAAAAATTATTTACCAATGTCCCGTCGATAAAAATTTTTGTCTCTTGTGCCGTACCGCCACGAACAAACAAACCCTCACTCTCTCCCACTTGCTGTGCACCCGGTAATGTTTTTAAGGCACCCGTTATATCACCATTAGCACTTGCTGTAGTTACAATGTCTATTGGATTCAAAACAGCTGCCGCTCTTTTCCTGTCACTCGCTTCAAAAGTTCCTGCGCTGATGACAACAGCAGACAATTCAGTTACTTCTTCTTTCAAAACAATATCAATAGTTATTCTGCCTTTGCCTTCAAGATGTATTTTTTGTTCAAACGGCCTGTACCCGACAGACGTTGCAGTTAATAAAAATTCACCTTTCTCGGATGTATTGAAAGAATACCTGCCGGATGAATCAGATGTCGCTCCGTCGTACGTATCTTTTAAGGTGATGCTTACAAGTGGCAGTGGATTTTTCTTGTCAGTTACTTTACCCGTAATGGTTGTTTGTGCTGAAAGCAAGTGGGTAAATAACAGAAAAAACAAGATTTGCGCAATTGGTTTCATGGTCATTTTTCGCTTTAGGACAACGAATATAAAGTAGTTTATATCATAAACCAAATTTATTTTTCAATAAAAAAGGCAATCCGGTCAGGTTGCCTCTGCTTAGAAAAAAGTATTACTTTATTACTTCTTATACTGGGGTATTAATTGCTTTGCCATTTCCACCATCTTCTTAATTCCTTCTTCGGGCAAATTACCTTTCTTGAATTCAGCCAATAGATCAGGCATCTTATTTTCCATTTCCATCAGGAAGTGATCTTCAAATTCTCTAACCTTATTTACAGGCACATCTTTGATCAAACCATTTGTACCCAAATAAATAATAGCTACTTGTTTCTCAACTGCAAATGGAGTGTACTGTGGCTGTTTCAGAATTTCCACGTTACGGGCACCTTTATCCAACACATTTTTGGTGGCTGCATCAAGATCACCACCAAATTTGGAAAATGCTTCCATCTCCCGGTAAAGGGCCTGGTCAAGTTTCAACGTACCGGCGACTTTTTTCATCGATTTGATCTGCGCATTACCACCCACGCGGCTTACTGAGATACCAACGTTGATGGCAGGACGGATACCCGAATTGAACAGGTTTGTTTCCAAAAATATCTGCCCGTCAGTAATAGAGATAACATTTGTCGGAATATATGCTGATACATCACCTGCCTGTGTTTCGATAATTGGTAAGGCAGTTAATGAACCACCACCTTTTACGAGGTGCCTTATCGACTCCGGTACATCATTCATTTGTTTGGCTACACCATCATCGGTAATAACTTTTGCAGCTCTTTCCAATAAACGGCTATGTAAATAGAATACATCCCCAGGGTAGGCTTCACGACCCGGAGGACGGCGAAGCAGCAATGATACTTCACGGTAAGCAACGGCTTGTTTTGAAAGATCATCATAAATGATTAATGCAGGACGTCCCGTATCACGAAAGAATTCTCCGATAGCTGCACCGGCAAACGGAGCATAGAATTGTAATGGAGCCGGATCGCTTGCAGAAGCTGCAACGATAACAGTATACGCCATGGCCCCTGCATCGTGCAATGTTTGCATCACTCCCGCAATGGTTGATGCTTTCTGACCAATCGCTACATAGATGCAATAAACCGGTTTACCTGCCGCGTAAAATTCTTTCTGGTTAATAATTGTATCAACACAAATTGCTGTCTTTCCCGTTTGACGGTCACCAATCACTAACTCACGTTGACCACGACCGATGGGGATCATGGCATCAATTGCTTTGATCCCTGTTTGCAAAGGTTCCTTAACCGGCTCACGAAAGATCACACCTGGTGCTTTTCTCTCCAGCGGCATTTCATAACGCTCACCACTGATCGGGCCCTTACCATCTATCGGTTCACCCAGCGTATTTACTACGCGGCCAACCATTCCTTCGCCTACTTTAATGGAAGCGATCTGACCGGTGCGGCGAACTCTTGAACCTTCACTTATTCCACCAGTTTCTCCCATCAATACCACACCCACATTATCTTCTTCAAGGTTAAGAGCAATTGCACGAACACCGTTTTCAAACTCTACCAGTTCACCAAAACCAACATTACCCAGTCCATATACAAGCGCAATTCCATCACCCACCTGTAACACAGTGCCTACTTCTTCCAGTTCAGCGGCGGAGCTAAAATTGCTTAACTGCTCACGCAGTATTGCACTTATTTCTTCCGGTTTCATCTTTACCATATAATCTCGTTTTTACCCCCAACCCCTAAAGGGGAGTTTTGGAAATTTACTTTTCAAAATAGCAACGTAGGGATTCGATGCTTTTATTTTTATTTATGTAACAAACAACAGTATTTCTATAATGCTTCTGTTGCGTCGCACTCTTCAACATTCTGTAATTCTACTCATCAAAATAAAGAACCCCTCCCATCTAAGCCCTTCCGCCGCGGCGGAGGACAAGGGTTACCTTACCTTATAAATGAAATCGTTATTCTCAAACAGTTTTCCTATCTGCTTAAAATCGTATGATACGCTTGCGTCAACTAATTTATCGCCAGCCTGCATTATAATTCCTCCAATGATATTTTTATCTACAATGGTTTCCAATTCTAAATTTTGTATATCAGTAGTGGATTTAATAAACCGAACGATCCCTTCCTTTAATTCATCGCTTATCGGAACCGCTGTTGTCACTTTTACTATACGGATCTTCTTATATTCCTTATACTGTTTTATAAATTCAGTGCTTATTTCCGGCAACACGCCTTCTCTTCCTTTAGTAATCAATAAACGTATAAACTCTCCTGTTAACTTTCCTACCTGATCCTTTGCAACAGCAGTTACGATCTTTCCTTTTGCATCAGATTTAATTACCGGGCTGCGGAGCATATTTACAAAATCGGGGTTGCTTTTGCATACTGATTGCAACCATTGCATATCTGCAAATGCATTATCAAGCTCGTTCCTCTCTATAGCCAGTCCGAGCAGTGATTTGGCATACCGTGTTGCGATTCGTACGTTAGACATTCTTCAGCTTTTAGCTTTTGGCGTTTAGCTTTTAGCTGGTGCCGGTTTTCGCTAACGGCTAAACAGCTAATTGCTAACAGCTTTTTAATTCAGTTTTATCTCATTAACAAGCCCCCTGATGTAGGCTTCCTGTGCTTCTTTATTTTCCAGTTCTCTTCTTAATATTTTTTCGGAAACTTCGATCACCATTTTACCTACCTGGTTTTTTACATCTGTAATAGCGCCCATCTTTTGCGCTTCAATTGCGGCCAGTGCTTCTGAAATTATTTTTGACCCTTCGGCTTTTGCAGCTTCTTTTGATTCATTGATGATCTTTTCCTTTGTTTCTCTTGCTTCTTTCAGCATCTGGGCTCTTTCTTCACGGGCCTGAACCAGTAAGGCCTCATGCTCACTTTTCATTTGGGCCATTTCTGCTTTTACCTTTTCAGCTGTTGACAATGCGTCGGCAATTGACTGTTCACGATCTTTTAACCCTTTCACGATCGAGGGCCATGCAAATTTTTTCAAAATGAAAAACACAATAAGGAACGCCAGCAGCGTCCATATTATCAAGCCAAACGAGGGGGTGAGAAGATCCATAGTAAAACCAGTTTTTGGTTTATAGTTTTTTAGTTTATAGTTCTGCATCTTGTCAATGTTGAATAGACTTGATGCAGTACAAGAGTGCGACGCAACAGAAGTTAAATAGCATTACTTCCGCCGGTAACACAAAAATCAGTCATCATTTAAAAAGAGCTTTCAAATAAAAAAGAACTATCCGACCTAAGTCATCCGCCTCAGGCGGAGACAGGGGATAAATAACTGCATCCTCCGCCCTGTGCTTTGGATGCAGTCGTTGTTCTTTAAAGAACGGCGAGCAAACCAACGATGATCGCAAAGAGAGCAGCACCTTCTACAAGGGCCGCAGTCAGGATCATGTTAGCACGAATGTCGTTCAATGCTTCTGGCTGGCGGGCAATAGCTTCAACAGCTCCTTTACCGATCTGGCCCACACCAATGCCGGCACCCATCGCTGCAAGACCTGCACCGATAGCACCACCCGCATTTGAATTCGGCACTTCGCTCAACAATACCATAAGTAAATCCATAATTGCTGATTTATTTGGTTATTAAAATTCTTAATGTGCAGCATGTGCTTCTTCATGATGCTCACCTTCGAACGCCTGGCCGATAAATACCGCCGTCAACATTGCGAAAATGTAAGCCTGAAGAAATGCTACTAATATTTCAATGAAATAAATAAATATTGTAAAAGCAACTGCCAAAGGCGCACTGGCAATTCCAACACCCTTGTTCATTGCAGAAAAAATAAAAATTAAAGAGATAAGACAAATGATAATAATATGTCCCGCCACCATGTTTGCAAAAAGTCGTATGATCAATGCCATTGGTTTTACAAACACACTTACAAACTCAACCGGCACGAGAATAAACTTAACCCACAGCGGCATGCCAGGGGGATTAAAGATGTGACCCCAGTAATGTTTTTTAGAACTGGCAAGTATGACAATAAATGATATGATACCAAGAACAAAAGTGAACGCAATATTTCCCGTTACGTTTGCCGTGCCTGGTATTAATCCAATAATATTATTGATCAGGATAAAGAAGAATAACGTTAAAAGGTAAGGAAGATATTTTTCCCATTTAGCACCAAGATTTGGCCTTGCAACTTCATCACGAACGAAAGTGATAATGGGTTCAAGAAGATTTTGCATTCCTTTTGGCGCAGTTTTTACCCCTTCGCCTTTCTGATATCGCTTCGCAATAGTGATCATGATCCACACCAGTAATGCAAGGCCCAATATCATTTGCACCACATTGCGGGTTAATGAAATGTCATAAAATTTTACTGATCTGTCCCAATTACCGTTTTCATCAACAGCAATCAGTTTACCAGCAGATAACCCTTCTTTCTTTACATCAACTCCTTCTTTTACCAGGTCATCTAAATAATGTTTGTCAATCATCCTGTATCCTTTGTAGGCTTGGTGTCCATGTTCAAATTTTGATGACATGAATACATCCAACCCTCTTTGAGGAGAATAAAGAATGACTGGTAAAGGAATGCCTACCGGCGTTACCTTACCTGTTTTTTTGTCTGTTAAATCAAAAAAATGGAATTCGTGAGCATCAAGGACGTGACCAAAAATTATTTCCTGCGCATCAAAACTTTTCTTTTTATGATCACCATTTTCGCCGTCGCCTTCCTTGGCAAAGGAAGGTACAGAAATAAGAAGTGAAAATGTGCTGAAAACCGCTACAGTAAAGGATTTCATTAGTCTTGAAGGCATACCCATCCCGAAATTTGGCGCAAAGATAAGGGGGCAGGTGTAAAAAACCTTGAAATTGAAGTAGCCTGAATAAAAAAAGAAGGCACTCTTAAACTGGTATTTTCAGAGCCTGTGCTGCAACATTAAAACCTTTGCTTTTCATTTCTTTATACTGTCCTGATGACTTATGCCACCGACTTATGTTTTTCAAATTGTAACTGATACAATTTTTGATAATATCCATCCTTTGTGATCAATTCATCATGAGTTCCGATCTCTTTTACTTCTCCTTTGTCCAGCACAATAATTTTGTCGGCCTTCCGAATTGTAGACAGCCGATGTGCAATAACAATCGAAGTCCTGCCGGTTATTAATTTATCAATTGCATGCTGGATCATCATTTCACTTTCAGTATCAACAGAAGAGGTAGCCTCATCCAAGATAAGTATAGACGGGTTGTACAATAATGCCCTGATAAAAGAAAGCAACTGCCGTTGACCTAAAGAAAGCGTGGCTCCTCTTTCCATTACATTAAAATCATAGTTGCCCGGCAGCATCATAATAAACTCATGCATGCCGATAAGCTTTGCTGCTTCAATTACCTTTTCTTTTGGAATATCTTTATTGCGCAAGGTGATATTATCAATAATAGAACCAGAGAAAAGAAAAACGTCCTGTAATACTACGCCAACGCTTTTACGTAACGCATCAATATCATATTTCTCAATATTCGTATCATCAATTTTTATTTCGCCACTTTGAATATGATAAAGGCGGTTCAGCAAACTGATGATAGTTGTTTTACCGCTACCGGTATGACCAACTATTGCAACCGTTTCGCCGGGATGAACTGTGAAAGACACATTTTTTAAAACAGGATTTCCTGGATTATAGCCAAATATTACATTTTCAAATTCGATCCGGCCTTTTACAACTTCCGGGTTGTATGCATTTGCGGGTGAAGGTTGCAAATGATCCTCATTATCCAGTACTTTGAATACCCTTTCACTGGCCACCATTCCCATCTGCAACACATTGAATTTATCTGCGATCACTCTAAGAGGACGAAAGATCAGGTTGAGGCAAAGAATGAATGCCATCAATGTCCCTTGCTGACTTTGCTGGAGATTCAGCGCTTCCTTTGAGGTCCAATAAACTATCAACCCAATAGAAGTAGCTAATACAATTTCGACAATTGGAAAGAAGATCGAATAGGCCCAGATCGCATGAATATTCGCATTCCGATGTTCTTTGTTTATGTTTTTGAATTTTTCAAACTCCCTGTCTTCAGCTGCAAAGGCCTGTACCACCTGCATACCGGTGATATGTTCCTGCACAAATGCATTCAGATGCGCCACTGCATTTCTTACGCGATGAAATGATTTATTTACACTTTCCTTGAAATAGTAAGTTGCCAGCAACAAGATTGGAAATGGTACGAGTGCTATCAATGTCAATTGCCAGTCGGCCCAAAACATATAGGTTAATACACAAACTATAGAAAGCAGATCAGCGATGATCGGAATAAACCCGTCGGCAAAAACATCATTGATCCTTTCAATATCATCCACTGTTCTTGTGGTTAACGTGCCGATCGGAGTTTTATCAAACTGTGAAAGATTTAACGATAGAACTTTTTTATAAACTTTAACCCGTAGATCTTTTACAACATTTTGCCCTAACCAGGCGGTTATATAGGTAAAATAAAAGCGTAATCCCGTTTCAAGAAAAAGAAATCCGATTTGGATAATTGTGATCCATAGGACCCATTTCCAAATTCCTTCTGTGATAAACCTGTCAACCGTTATCTGTATTAATATCGGCCGGACAGGCGTAAAGGCTGCGAGAATAATAGCCAGCGCTACCGACCAATAAAACCTTCTTTTATAAGGCGCGGCAAAACGCATCACCCTTTTTAAAAGCTCAAAGTCAAAAAATCTTTTAGTGATAAGCTTGGCCATTTTTGTAAACAACAAATGTAAAAAGAAGAAAAATAAAGCAATTACCGGCTGTCAGGAAGTTAATTATTGGTTACTGCTGCCGATTACTTGCAATTGGCCATTGCCAGATGTGGCAAGGTCGGTTCCGGTTTCACCCATTGCTATTTTGTATGCTTTAATGAAAATTGCGCCAAGGTTTTTGTAAGGAGGTATATAGTCATCAAACTCCGGAACATTGGCTTCTTTCCGGAATTCTTTCCAGAATGGGATCCAATCAATATTACTTCCAACTCTTGCCTTATCTGTCAGGATCTTGAAAAATGGACGGTTAATAACGGTTCTGCCTATTTGTTTGGATGCAATAATATGTGCATCCGGAGCTTTGGCCAGTACATTATGGATAAGATGATAACCGCCACATGAGCCAAGGAACACGATTTTTGATGAACCTGCCATTTGATTTATTGTATAGGGTGCAGTATAACTATGGCCACGATGAACAGTGACTGTTGGATAAATTTTATTTCTTTCAAGATAATTACATAATTCCCTTTGTGCTTTTTCATCTTCACCGGTTTCCTGTGGCAATGCACGGTTTGCATAAATAGAAACAGGGCGACCTTTTAAAGAATGAAAGCTTACCCATTTATCGTTACTATTCATTTTCCAGTTTGCATTTCTGAAACTATTTACAAACTCATTAAAAATGTCCCTGTCAGATTTTTCGCCATAGAAAAACACCTGCATATTAACACGTCCACTATCATTTGCAAGATTAGCATACGGGATATTGTATACAGGTGGAATCCCTAACTCTTTTGTCAGATCGATATTCTTTGTAGAATCTGCGGACAAAAAAAGTTTTTCAAGGATCCTGTACATTTCCATTCCCTTCTTGTTATTTTGGGAAATGTTCCTGTTGTGATTGAGAATTACATTGCTTAGCATTTCATCTGCAAGCGGCTTAATTGTTTCTACAATGCTTGCATAAGAATCGGCAACATCAACACCATCTTCAAGACTTGCCGAGCGTTCGAGATTACTAACAAAGGCCCGCATAAGATCACTTGCGTTTTCGCGATCGGGAAATGAACTGAGAAAAGCGCTTAGTTTATTATACCCCGCAGCCATTTTAATAAACTTGCGATACTTGTCAAACATCACCAGCTTTAATACCGAATCGCCCTGGTTGCCGGCCCTGCTCATCATTAAGGGAAACACTCCCTTTGTAAAGCTTGAAGTATAAATAATGCCATCACTGGAAACAGCCAGGTAATATAATTCCTGTGCATTTAATGGCTGGATCACCCGAAAGCGGGTAACGTCATCTTCATCGTGCAAACCATTGATCACATTTACAAAAACCTGTACGGCTTTCTTCTCCATCATTTCATTGAGCGATTCATACTCAAAAGCAGTGTCTTTATTCAACAACCGTTCCCTGTAGTCAAGATGAGTTTTTACCAGGAGTTTATAATATTTAATAGAATCCTTTCTCACTGCATCAATATCTGCCAACGTCATTTTACCTTTTACAAGGTTATCCAGGAAAGGAAAATATAATTGCCCACTGCCGCCGCTTGTTGTCATCCGGGTAACTGTCTCCACCAAGGGGTCCTTAACTTTCTTTATACGATTGGCAAGTGTGTTGTTTGCAGCGGCATAATCATACAATTGTTTTGGATAAAGACGGCCAGCAGCTATAATCAGGCTATCAGCAAACGGAAGATCAGGATTTTGGCGAAGAGCATTACCCAACATGGCAAAGGTTTGCTCAGGGTGCTGTTCACAATATTTTCTTACTAAAATATACCTGGATGTTTTGTAACCAGAATTTTTTTCAAAAGCAGTACAATCGAGCAATGGCCGTGCAACATCATACTCAAGGGAACTAATAAAATTTTCTATGCTTTCTTTTTTCTTATCAATATCAATGATGGTTTCGTAACCCGACACTATCTCCGGCAGGTAGGTAACAACAAACCGACCATATTTCCAATTGGTATTAAGGTCACGAAGCAAGCGTTCAAGGCCACGTATGTAAAGTACTTTTGGTTGACCGCCCATTGTAGAATCCTTCTCGATTTTTTTCTGCAGCTCATTTACCTTACCGATCAGTACATTCGTAATTTGGATGTTGATCTCTTCATTTGCATAAGGAGTAAAGACCTTATCATCCCGGCCATCAGACTGCAGCGCTTTCTTTTGTTCAATATCTACATAACCATGAAACAAATCCCTGGTGCGCTCGGGTTTTAGCGTCGGATCTTTTTGGGCAAAAGATGTAAACGTAGCAAGAAGAAAAAGAGTAAGAAAGTATGTGTATTGTCGAATTGCTATCATAAGGATGGTTTACAAAAATAAACTATTCATTTAGAATGGTACGAACCAAAGGATACAGACAGGAATATTGGCAAAATTGCGGCCAATCACATGTTAAAATTATTCATAATCCCTGAATACGGGAAGCTTTATTAATTTTTCATTAAGTCTGTGTTAGCCAGGGCCGGTTTTGCAGGCCCAACAGCATTTTCAGTTAGGTTTGCGAAAATTTACAATTCCAGCATGGATATAAGGTCCCGAAAAGTTTTGATAGCGGATGATGAGCCGGATATTCTGGAAATTCTCAAGTATAACCTGCTGAAAGAGGGTTACCAGGTAGTCACGGCCAAAGATGGTGACGAGGCAATCGAAAAAGCCAAGATGTTTAACCCCGATCTGATCGTATTGGACATAATGATGCCGAAAAAAAATGGAGTTGAAGTTTGTGAGATCCTTCGGGTGCTTCCAGCATTTAAGAGCACTTTGATACTTTTTCTAACAGCATTAAGTGATGAAGCCACGCAAATAAGAGGATTGGAAACGGGCGCCGATGATTATATTAATAAGCCGATCAGTCCAAAGGTTTTTCTAAGCAAAATAAGCTCGCTGTTCCGCCGTATAAACAAAAATGAAGCTAAGGTGATCGCCACTAACGGGCTTATCATTGATCCGGAAAAATTCATCGTTCAATACAACGGAAAGGATATTGCACTTGCCAAAAAAGAGTTTGAATTACTTTATTTGCTTGCCTCAAGACCCGGGAGAGTATTTGTAAGAAATGAAATTCTTAGCCAGATATGGGGGGCTGAAGTAATAGTTGGTGACAGAACAATTGATGTTCATATCCGTAAGATCCGCCAGAAACTTGGCATTGATTGTATCACCACGGTAAAAGGTGTTGGGTACAAGTTTGAATTGTAAGAACCAAGGCACAAGGTTCGTGGTACAAGAAGAACATTTCGAAACCTGAGGTTTGAGCCTTGTCACTCGTGCCTTGTACCTTCGTAATATGCTTTCTACCAAAAACATTTCTCCAAGGCAGCTTTCCTTTTTAACCGCAGTTATCTTATCAGTACCAATCGGTTTTTTAATTTGGATAATTGAAAAAGACTGGCGCTGGGGTGCAGGTACATTTATTGTAATTCTTATTGGTAGTTATTATCTTATTTCGTTTATGCTGGAACGCTTTATCTATCGTAAAATAAAACTTATCTACAAACAGATCTACCAGACAAAGGCCACTAAAAAAGAAGAAACCTATTATAAATATATACTTCCGCAAAAAAGCATTGATGAGGTAAGGGAAGATGTAGAGAAGTGGGCCGAAGAAAATCTGCAAGAAATGGAATTGCTGAAACAGAATGAACAATTCCGTCGTGAGTTTTTACAGAATCTTTCGCATGAATTCAAAACGCCAATATTCGCCATACAGGGTTATGTTGAAAGTTTGCTAAGTGGTGGCATGCATAATCCCGAGATCAATAAGCGTTTTTTAGAAAACACAGAAAAAAATGTTGAACGACTCAGTAATCTCATTCAGGATCTTGATGAAATCTCAAAATTGGAAAGAGGTGAGTTAGTACTTACGAAAACAAATTTTATCATACAGGACTTCGTAAAAGAAGTTTTTGAAAGCCTGTCGATAAAGGCAGAAAGCCAGAACATCGAATTCAGTATAAAAAAAGGTTGCGAGTATCCATTGAGCGTTTTTGCTGATAAAGAAAAAATAAGACAGGTGCTTATCAATTTACTTGACAATTCAATTAAATATGGCAAACGAGGCGGGCATATCGTTGCCAGCATGTATAAGATAGACGAAAAACATGTCTTAATTGAAATGAGTGATGATGGGATCGGTATTCCGGAAAAAAACCTGCAACGAATTTTTGAACGATTTTACAGAACTGAGGGCGGGCGGAGTCGCGATATTACCGGCAGCGGATTAGGACTTGCGATCTGCAAACACATTATTGAAGCACACGGGCAAACCATCCATGTAAGAAGTACAGAAGGTGTTGGAACCACTATTGGGTTTACGCTGGAAACAAGAAGAGACTGAGAAAAATGTTTTAATAGTACGGCATTCCCCTTTCAAGTGCAACAAAAAAATCAACTGCTTCATCGCTTATTTTAGTCCTTGTTATTTTCCCATTCATCAAAAAGGCAAAATGATTGCAGGCGGGGTCTTTCATTTTGAAATCCACTTCCTGTATCTGCTTGCCTTTATCATAAAAAAACATTTTACCATCATAGCCACACTTGAATTGTTCCGTTTCGTTCGCATCCATAAATTCAACGATCCTGTTGATCGCTTTTGTTTCCGCAGTTTGAACTGTTCTCGTAATAACGCCTGCCTGCTCATCTTTAAAATGAATTACCACGCTGTCGGCGCCGGAAAAACTTTTCTTTATTGCAGATTGTTTACAGCTACAAAATAAAATAACAGTAAGACCTATGAGTAAATAAGCTTTCATCTATTAAAATTAGCAATAAAAAATCCGGCTGTAAGTGGGATAAATAAATAAACCAGGATCGAAATTACAAAATAGCTGCTTCGTTAAACGATGGTGTTTCCTTAATTCCACCTTTCAAAAACAAATACCAGGAAACCGCGATGATTAACGAAGCAAATTGTGGTTTTGCTTTTTTTGAATTATTGTCATCAAAAGAAAGCTGGCAACTGTAAATAAGATTACGACGGCCCTTAAAGATGTGCAACTCCGGCACCGGTGTATACTGAATGCGAAACCGATACTTTGTTTTTTCAAATTCTATTGAACCATTTGTATCCGAAAAATTATCATAGGTAAGGGATCCTATGCTTACGCCATATTCATTTTTTATTGCCATTTTTATCCGCAACAATCCTTCATTCTCTATGATCAGCACGCGCCTTTCCTCATGCGTTACAACTCTGGCCGTATGCATATCTGGTTTATACCGGATCTCAAGTACAGTGTTATCGTTTTCTTTTAATTCGTAACGATCGAGGCCCGGAATTCTATTAATGGCGATAATATTCATAAGCAATTTTTAAGTTGATGAATTTAGATTTTATCGATTATAAAATGCCGGGGTAACAAAAAGGTAATAATAAATTAATAATGGAGGTTTTGTGTTCTGATGACACTAAAAATAGATAAAAAACCGTCCCGATATGATCGGGACGGCAACTGCATGAGGAATCAACTTACTAACCCCGGAGAACCGATCCGGGATGTATATATATTGAATAGATAAGAACTGAATGCAAATTGAATTACAATTATTATACCAACGTTATAGACCGGTTATCTTAGTGTTAATTGTGGAAAACTGATATTTATAATACACGTCACTAATGAAAAAACAACCTGCCTCGCAGGTTGTTCAGTGCATTTAATAATATGAGTTAACTAAAAAAATCTTGTCCATGTCTTCCACCATGTATCTCCAGCACCGCATGCTCCCCTGTAAGTTGTAGAAGTGAAGAAATTGTTACTCACTTTTGCATTTGAAAATTCTGCACCGGTAAGAGCAGGCGACCCCGGCGCCGGGTTCCAATCAGCAGAACCATCATGTTTAAATGGAGCATTCAACATTACATCTGCAGCTGTAGCCAATAAACTATTGCCACCGCCAGCACGGTTAAAATAATTTTGAAGATCGGTTGTTGTCCATCCTGTAGGCGCACTGGCACTGGCTGTATAAATGAATGGTGTATTATTACCGCCCAATATGGTATTTGAAAAAAATGCTTTTGGAGAAGCAGCGGAATAATTAAGGTCCGTTGGCATACCAGTTCCTCCATCAAGGTTCCAGCCGGTGGGCCAACCCATGATAATAGAGTTAAAAATACTTACGGCACTGTTGCGACGGGTATGTATTCCTCTTCTGAAAAGTGAATTGCCCATATTTGTTGATGTAGCTCTTGGCCCGACGACTGTCATGTTGCTGAATATAGCACTGGTTTGTGGTACCAAACTGCTTCCACTGGCGTCATTATCAATTTCAAAACCATTGCTCTGGCTTATATCCGCTACCATGCTGTCACGCATCGATATACCAAACTGAACACGTCCGCTAAAACCATTATCCATATCCCAATCATCATCCAGGCCCTTATATGCGATCAGGTGTTTGCAATCAACAGAACCGCCAAACCATTCATAGCTGTCATCTGCAGCATTACTTACCTGTACATAATCTATAACAGTTCCTTTGCCCACTGCGCCCATTGTTAAACCATTCAGTTCTTTATCCGGTAAATAAGCATAGCCAGGATATTCAATTCGTACATATTTTAATACCCCGCTATTATCATTATCATCGGCGCCGCCATACAAACCAAGTCCTTCGGAATTATTAACGCCACCTTCTATTTCCCCAAGACCGGCAGTACCGTTATAACTTGCGTTGGTTTTTGCACGGCCAAGTATTACAATACCTCCCCAGTCGCCCGTTGCAGGTGTAGATGCATCGCTCGTAAATACAATCGGTTTATCAAGTGTGCCATTGGCCAGTATTTGCGTACCTCTTGTTATAACCAATGTGCCTCTTGAAGATTTTTCACCCTGGATGATCACTCCGGGTTCAATTGTAAGTTTGGCCCCATCTACTACATAAACGATCCCCCGTAATTTATATGTATTACCGCTTTTTAGTGTCCGGTCCGTGTTGATCTTTCCTGAAAGAATCAGATTCTCAGTTGTGCCACCGCCGCCACCGGTATTGTTGTTACCGTTATCGTCAACCTCTATTTTCCGGCACCCGGATATTACTATTGCCGCGATCAGAGCCAAAAGTGTAAAACGTTTCATGTTTATCTTTTTTAGTTTTTTATTTTATGATATAGGCAAATGTGAAAGAGTAATTGGTTCCATAGTTCCTGCTGATGGCCAGCACATCGCTGGATGTACTCTTATATTTTTCATTGTTATCAAGGTCATGATAGAAA
>CBFGXP010000053.1:0-19469 GCA_965652775.1 uncultured bacterium | reverse complement strand
CTTCGCCATATGAGTCTACAATATGATCACCCGTTGATTGTTTCCATTACTCCAGATTAATAAGGCTTTATTATCGCATTGCCCATTTGCAGGGAAACCATACTCAAGGAATAATACGCGGTCATTGATCTTGATCTTCAATTTCCCGTCGCTGATCCAGGGACAGGCAACTGTCTTTACTAATGGTGTTTCTGTATTTAGTGTTACAGTTGTACCGTTATTGAATTCAGTTTGTGAACGACCTGTAATTTCATACACATCATCGCGAACTATTCTTGTATCCATTCCGGCAACCTGCGTTTTTACTTTTATACCCTCGTAGCTATAACCTCTGCCCGAAGGGAAGGTTACTTTACCACCCACCACTTGTACGCTCCACTTATGCACAGGAGGATCGCTAAGGTTGCTGATTACTTTTGTTCCCTCGAGATGAACCCGGTTCACATAATAATTTCTGAAAGTAATTGTAACTACAGAACCAGGCCTGCGCAAAGGAGCAGTAAGATGAACAACGATCGCTCCTGAACGGAATTTGCCATCACGACCTAAACAACCATTACCAAAATCAATCGTAATAGTTTTAGGATAAGTTGAATCATTGGGAGTCACAGTGATCGTAGCACAATCGCCGATCGCTGCTCGTAATTCTATAAACCGGGGACCAAAAAGACGACCATTGATGCCAAACTCGCTGGCATTCCCTTCCTCATCCGCAGCTGTTGTAGCAATATCTTCAGCATCATCGAAGCTGGCTTCGGCCATTGAGCTTTCTTCAGAATAAGCAGTCGCTTGTTCTTCGGTTAAAGATTGATCATTCGCAGAGCTAAGATCTTTCTGACAAGAAAAAAGCATAGAAGCAAACACGATTGCAATTGCGGCTATGCTGATCCGGTTGATTGATAAAATTTTCATTTTATTAGTTTTTTAGGGTTGTGGAAAATTATACACGAAATATGAGAAGGCAGGCCCCGAAAAAAGTTTAAGCAGTAGTAAAAAAACTTATTTTCCGTTTTTATGAAGGAGATCCTTAAATACATACTTAATTACTGCAAAAGCCTGAATATTGGAATATTAATATCCTGTACGTTGCTCACTGCCATGTTGATCTTTCTGAATTTTTATTATAAAATTGACGATAAAATTGATGATGTTAACTCAATTGCAGCTTCATTTTATTATCGTTATCTAATATTCCTGGTCGCCTTTGCATTACCCTATATTTTTTATGCTGTTCACGGCAAAAATTATTTTAGATCTGCATTAATCTTTTCGCTTATTATTTTGTCGCCCGCTATCTTTTCCTGGAAGATGGCAATGAGTACCCAATTGCATTTATCCGATGATCCTTTATGGAATTATTACTGGAATCAAATTGTTTACTGGCCCCTACGATTAGTCGTAATGTCTTTTATTCTTTTTATAATTTGGAAGGCTTTTTATGCCGGGGAAAGTTTCTTTGGCCTAAGCATCAAAAATTTTACCTGGAAACCATATTTACTAATGTTACTGATCATGGTTCCGCTTATCGCTGCAGCCTCTACCCAGCCTGATTTTTTAAGCATGTATCCAAAACTCGGGGATGTGGCATCCATTTTACACAATGTAGAACGTAAATGGTTCTATCACCTGCTGCACGAGCTTTCTTACGGCAGTGATTTTATTTCCGTCGAACTGTTCTTTCGCGGTTTCCTCATCCTTGCATTTATAAAAGTAGCTGGCAAAGATGCTATTTTACCGATGGCTTGTTTTTATTGCACTATACATTTTGGAAAGCCGCTTGGCGAATGTATCAGTTCCTATTTCGGGGGAATAATCCTTGGAGTTGTTGTGTTTAATACACGGTCAATTATAGGGGGCCTGATGGTACATCTTGGGATTGCGTGGCTCATGGAATTAGGTGGGTATATCGGTAACACGTTGCGATAGGCAATCAACTCGTCCATTGATCATGAACAATTCCTACAAGAAAATATTTTCTATCTCTTTCTTTAAACACTAATCTAAGCGTTCTCCAATCCATTCCTTCGTATTTTTTGTCAAATCCTGAGAAGTGGCTTTCCGTGAAATCACAGTCCTTATAAACTGACAGAAGATTGTTCAGTGAGTTTCCATGGCCGATGAACTCATTTACTTTCCTTTTTTCTGGCTGGCTAAAATCCACATCATACACAAATTTTTGAATGTATTGATTCAACGTCATGTTGATCGTATCTCCTGAACCATCAAATTGGCCCCAAACCATTTTCTCCTGGCCTGCGATTCCCACTTGCCCGGCAAATTTTCCTTTTGATAAGATCACATTGCGCACTGTATCGATATATCCATAAGGAGAAAATCTTACCCCTGTTATGGGATCAATAAAATCTGCAACGGCCATATAGTTTTTGTTCTTAAATGCAATGAGGATATCCTGGGTTAATTGAAGTAAGACAGAATCCTTATTAAGATTTAAAACCTGGGCAGTATCTGATGCCGCCGGTTTTACTTCATCTTTCTTTTTTGTTTCCTCCTTACAAGCAGTAATGAACAAACAAATTGAGACAGCAGCTGTGATAAACTTTTTCATAAAAAAAACGCTACAAACTCGTAAGCCGGATTCTGTTTCTAAACTATCATTTATCTGTCCCGCAGATTACTCCACGGGATCAATCTGCCCACCCTCCATCATCGGACGAGCAGTCCTCAAGCGATGGTATACGTGGCATTTCAGCTTGCAAGGTTTACCCGCAATTGATGTTGCCATCAAAAGCCGTGGGCCCTTACCCCACATTTTCAACCTCACCCCAACCCTCTCCTTAAGGAGAGGGAGAAGGCAGTTATTTTCTGTGGCACTATCTGTTACTTCAACATACTTTTCAGCATCGGTTGAAATACCCGGCTCTTCACCGGTGCAATGCTCTCTGCTGTCCGGACTTTCCTTCCCGATAAATCGGAACGATAGTTCGGCTTGTAGCGAACAGCAAATTTAAGCACGGATTATGAGATTAAAGGGATTTTGTGAAACCTGAGAATTGTATAAATGATTAAAGATGGTTCAATATTCAAAAAATATTTCGGTGGCTCCATAACCAAAACGTGGATCATACTGGTTAACAAACGTCTTCACTTCCCTTCGAAGTTTTAGTAATTCATGGATCTCATCTCTTAATCTACCACTGCCCACACCATGTATAACAATAAGCGAAGGTTGAAGATGAGCGATCGCCAGATCATAGTATTTTTCAAAAGTCTTTAATTGTATTGCCAGGATCTGCAAATTGCCGAGATGCTGCCAGTTATCCGTAAGCTTTTCTATATGCAGGTCAATTACTGAACGAGGCGGTTCCAAATGTTCTTTTGCCTTTGAAGCATCAAAAACCTTGTATTTGGAAGCAAGCGAACCAATATCGATTGATTCGTGGACCACTTTATCAGGATACTTATCAAAGAGACGATATGAAAAACTGGCTTCATTCTTACTTCTTATTTCTTCGATCTTATTAAAAAGTTGTTTTGGCTTCAGCTTCAATGAAGCGGTACATATTTCAGCCTTTGTTTTGTCCGGCTTCACCAACGAAAATTCAAATTCGAAAAAAGGGCTGTCACTAAGATCTTCAAATGGAACATCGTGGATATAAAAATCCTCAAAGGGATGTATCGTGTTCTTTAATTCAAATTCAGGTTTTCCAAAAAATGCAAGCTTATAATCAAACGTGTAAGCGGTATTAGTCCTGTTCAATAAATGAACTTTTAATTCATCCACCACATCGTCGCCAAATTCGTCGGTATCAATAACAGGTAAAAAAGTAAGCCACATTCCGTCTTCCTCTCTTTTTACATTATTTCCCTTTTCTTTTTTTACATCGTCAATAAATTGTTTGGGTTTTTTTTGATTGCCATTTTTCTTTTCCATGAAACGTTTCAGATATGGAAAATCAATTTGATCCTTGTAAACAGGAAACTGCACACCCCCGGCATCCACCATTACCATTTTGTCGTTAATGATGTCAACCACCTGGGCTTCTTCATTCGAATGCAGAATAAGTACTATATCGCCTATTTGGTATTTCATGATTCTATTGTTAGTTACCCGTGCCACCCCGATTAAATCGGCGTGGCACGGATTTCACAGAAATGCTCCGCAAAGTTACAGAAGTACAAGAGTGCGACGCAACAAAAGCTAAATAGTAGCGGTATAGCCGGTTAAACAATTATTTTTTTAACGCCAGTTTACTTTTATTATACCCATAAATAAAATACAGGATGAGACCGATCACGAGCCAACTAAGAAACCAGGCCCAATTACTTTTTGTCATTCCTGTAAGCAGATAGAGACAGGTAGTTACGCCCATAAGCGGGATCAATGAGTATTTTTTTATTATAGTTGCTATGGCAAGCACAATACAAATGATCCAGAAAACAATGATGGAAATGTTTGGTGTAGCCAGGTCGAGGAAGCTCGCCTTACCTGCATTGTAATCTTCATTTGCCGAATAATCGAAATTGAAAAGGTTGGCAAAATAATCGTTGCTTAATACTGCAAAAAGAATAAGTGCGGCGGCTATGATCAACGGGTATAAAAATTGTCCATTGACATAAGGAATATGAAACCTGCCGGCTTGCCTTTCCTTTCTGGGTATCAACAAAACACCACCGCAAACGAGAACAAAGGCAAACAAAGTTGCGATACTTGTAAAATCAAGCACAAAAGTTTTATCTGTAAAAAGAATGGGGACACCTACCACTAAACCTGTAACAATCGTGGCAAACGATGGGGTTTTGAATTTGTGATGAATTTTTTGAAAGACCGGTGGTAACAAACCGTCGCGGCTCATGCTCATCCATATCCTTGGCTGGCCCATTTGAAAAACAAGCAATACACTCGTCATTGCAATGACCGCACAAACTGAAACAAGGATCTGCATCCAGCCGACATTCAGATTCTGACTTTCAAAAATAAATGCAAGCGGGTCACCAACACCCTCAAAATTTTTATAATGAACTGTACCGGTAAGTACAAGCGCCAATAAAATATATACAACGGTACAAATAACCAATGAATAGATCATACCCCGCGGTAGATCACGTTGAGGGTTTTTGCTTTCTTCAGCCAGTACACTGACAGCATCAAACCCAATATAAGCAAAGAAAACGCCGGCAACGGCCGACATCACTCCGCTAAATCCATTTGGCATAAAAGATCGTACACCTTCATCATTTGCAGGTGTCCAGTTAAAAGTTAACCCATGTGAAAATAGTAAGGACCCCCCAACTAAAATTACTAATGCGACAATAGCCAGTTTTAAGATCACCATTACATTGCTGAAATTGCGACTCTCTTTAATACCGCGATAAACCAGATATGTAATGAGAAGATTGATAACGATCGCAGGCAGGTCAAGAATGATACGTAAACTTCCAAGCATCGGAGCTGAATTCCATGCATTGATCAATTCTTCATTCGAGCTATTATTTAATACTGCCTTGTGTGCCTCGGCATAGCTGCAAGCAAGATAATCCGGAATGTGAATATTTACTTTATGAAGAAATGAAGTGAAATAATCGCTCCAGCTAAATGCCACATAAATATTACCAATTGAATATTCCATGATCAGCGCCCAACCAATGATCCAGGCAAACAATTCGCCAAAGCTTGCATAGGCATATGTATATGCACTACCGGCTACCGGTATCCGACTGGCGAATTCAGAATAACAAAATGCTGTAAATGCACAGGCAATTCCTGTAATAACAAACAGCAGAACCACACCGGGACCGCCTTTAAAAACAGCGTCACCTAAAGAACTGAAACTGCCGGCACCAATGATGGCTGCAATTCCAAAAAAAGTAAGATCCCGAACTGAAAGAACTCTTTTTAATTCATGGGCATGTACGTCAGTATCGCCTTTCTGTGCATCTTTTAAAATGGAATCGATCGTCTTACGCCGAAACAAGGGATTGGCCATCAGTGTTGGTTTTGAAAGTTCAAAATAGGGAAAAAACCTTTATTGATAAAACGGAAATGAATTTGTCAAAAGTCTCTTTGAACAAGAAACAGGGCCAGCTCCCTGAGTGGTTCTTTTCTTTTTGACAGGACTGCGATATCTTCTAAATGATCCAGGGCTTCATCAAAATATTTGTTTTTTAACTGCAATGCCCATTCATCAACTTTACAATCTTTGTAAACACTCAATACTTTCTCTACTTTATTTGAAGAATTGTTTTTTAGTAATTCCTTTAATTCTTTCTGGTGCGATGATGATTCCATGGCATGAATAAGTAAAAAGGTTTTCTTATTGGAAAGAATGTCTCCGCCAACCTGCTTACCTGTTTTATTGCCGTCGCCAAAAGCATCCAGGTAGTCATCCTGAACCTGGAAAGCGATCCCAAGCTTTCTTCCAAATTCATACAAAAGATTCTGATTCCTTTCTCCGCCACCACCAAGCAGTGCACCGATCTTCAAACTGGCAGCCAACGCAACGGAGGTTTTGAGTTCGATCATCCTCAAGTACTCGTTCATGCTTACATTATCCCGCAACTCGTAATCCATGTCCAGTTGCTGTCCTTCACAAACTTCGATCGCCGTTTTATTAAACAAATTCAAAACTTTGCTGAGATAAGTTGAAGAAATTTTATTTAAATACTCGTAAGCTTTCACCAGCATTACATCTCCTGCAAGTAATGCAGTACTATCATTATATTTTGCATGAACGGTCTGTTTCCCCCGTCTTAATGGTGCCTTATCCATTATATCATCATGAATCAATGTAAAATTGTGGAAAAGCTCGATAGCGGTTGCAGCATGCCATGCATCGGGCATGATCTCGTCAAACAATTCATTCCCCATCAGGCATAAAGCGGGTCGTATTCTTTTTCCGCCCAGCTTTAAAAAATACTCATTAGGCTCGTATAAAGAAGCCGGTTGCTCAGGAAAATGCTTTGTGTCAAATCTCTCAGCAAATAGTTTTGATAATGTTTCAAATGATTGCATAAATTGTTTTTACCGCAAAGACGCTAAGCTAACGCCAAGACTGATAAGTTATTAACTATTCGTTTAATTCCATCTTTAATTAAGACGACATTAAAATTAACCAACAGACCCAATGTACAACCTGATAATTTAAGATAGGTTATCACCTGAGCTTTATGAACATCATTTATTGCTTCCACAGCCTTTACTTCAATAACCAGTTTATTTTCAATCATAAAATCCAATCTATAACCAATTTCCATTTTGATTGTTTCATAAATAAGCGGAAGTGGTTTTTGCCTCTCTATCAACAAGCTTGTCTTTAATAGCTCATAATACAAACACTCTTCATAAACACTCTCTAATAACCCGGGACCAAGAATCTTATGAACCTTAAACATACAGTCAACAGCAATTTTAGAAAGCTCATTCTCGGTCATCTTTGGCGAACTTAAATTTATTCTTTGCGACTTTGCGGTTTAGTCTTTTTCTTCTTTACTTCTTTCAATCCACTTGCCACCACCCATTCATAATCCAATTGCCGTTTCGTAAGATTTGCTGCAATCACTTTTATCCAAACTTTATCTCCCATTCTGAATGTTCTTCCGGAACGGGCTCCTACAAGGCAATAATCGCTTTCAACATGCCGGAAATCGTCATACTCAGATAAACTTGCAATACTGACCAGCCCCTCGCATTTATGTTCGATGGTCTCTACCCAAAAACCAAAAGATGCTACACCACTGATCACACCTTCAAACTCATCGCCCAAAAAATTTTGCATATACTCAACCTGCTTATATTTATTAGCGGCTCTTTCGGCTTCCATTGCTGCTCTTTCTTTATCACTGCAATGCTTACATTTTTCTTCGATCTTTTTATCTACCACAAAATCATTATCCAATGCCTGCTGCAATATCCGGTGCACCATAACATCAGGATAGCGGCGAATAGGCGAAGTAAAATGACAGTAATGTTCAAACCCCAACCCATAGTGACCAACATTTTCCGTTGTATATTTTGCCTTTGACATGGTTCTTATACCCAGTTGCTCCAATACATGTTGTTCCGGTTTGCCATGTACTTCTTTTAACATCTGATTAAAAGATGATGCAATAGCATCGGGATTAGAAATATCAAAGTGGTGACCAAATTTTTTTGCAAAAGCAATAAACGGCAATAATTTTTCTTCATCCGGGTTATCATGAATGCGATAAGGAAAGGGAACAGGCTTATTATTGACCTTGATTTTTCCAAGGTTTTCTGCCACTGTACGATTAGCAAGCAACATAAACTCTTCGATCAGCTGGTGAGCTTCTTTACTTTCTTTTATCATTATACCGATCGGCTTATTTTTTTCATCGAGCTTAAATCTCACTTCTGTTGATGAGAAGTTGATAGCGCCATTCTTAAAACGATCGTTTCGCATTTGCTGTGCAAGCTCATTGAGTATAAGAATTTCATCACGGTATAATCCATCCTTTGTTTCAATTATTTCCTGCACTTCCTCATAAGTAAAGCGGTGATCAGAATAAATAATCGTTTTGCCCAGCCAATACTGTTTAATTTTTCCGCCAGGTGTCACTTGAAAAACTGAAGAAAACGTAAGCTTCTCTTCGTGTGGCCTGAGCGAACAAAGTACATTTGAAATTTCCTCGGGCAACATCGGGTTTACCCTGTCCGGCAAATAAACGGAAGTTGCTTTTTCATAGGCCGCCTTATCTAATATCGTATCGGCTTCAAGATAATGGGTTACATCCGCAATATGCACCCCTATTTCATAGTTGCCGTTTTTTAATACACGAAATGAAATGGCATCATCAAAATCTTTTGCATCTACCGGATCTATCGTAAAAGTGAGTATATCGCGAAAATCTTTCCTTCTTTTTATTTCCTTATCTGAAATTGTGTCGGGGATTCTTGCTGCTTCTTCCAGCGCATCGTCCGGAAAACCTAACGGAAATCCATATTGCAATAAGATCTCCTTCATTGCCATATCATTCTCATCTTCCTTGTCGAGTATCTGAACTACTTCTCCTTCAGGTCTCTTCTCTTCATCTTCCCATTCCAATAACCTGACTACCACCCGATCCCTGTCTTTTGCTCCATTGAATTTTGAAGAATGAATAAATATATCAGGCATCTGCTTATTTGTATCTGCAACGAAAAAAGCAAAGCCCTTATTCATTTGAAGAGAGCCAACAAACTCTGTTTGCTTGCGACTTACTATTTGCGTAACAACGCCGCGTTGTCTTTTATGCTTTTCTTTGGTATCTTTTATCTTCACCTTTACGGTATCGCCGTGTAACGCAGTTGCCATATCGCCAGGACGAATCAATACATCAACCGGCATATCCTTAATGACAACAAACCCGGTTCCGGAACGACTGATATCCAAAACACCAGTCAACGACTGATCATGCGAATGTTTACTTTTCTGTTTATCCTTTTTCTTTTTTGAATTTTTCCTTCCCATGGTTTTCTAATCTTTAATTTTAAAATCTTTGATATAACTTTTTATCGTCGATAAAAACTTTGCTTTGCCCCCAAAAAGAAAATGATGCTCCAGCGGAATGACATATATCGGAACATCTTTTAACTGCTCCCCAAATTTTGCCAGCCTCACCGCATCCTTTTCCGTAGTTAAAATTATCTTTTGTTGTGCTTCTATTTTCTCAAATCTTTTTCTGATATCCTTCCAATCATCAATAGTAAAAATATGATGATCGGGGTAATGCAGCAGATTATAACTTTCAGCATGGTCCATCAGCAGATCTTTCAAGGGCTGTGGATTCGCAATACCTGTTACAAGCAAGATCTCCGTACCCGAATTAAGACTGATTGTCTCATGATGGCGAATTATATGATAAGGTGCTGAGTACTGGTTAGCTGTAAAAAAGATCTCCTGTTGGCTTAACGGTTTGATCTCTTCAACTATTTTATTTTTTTCTTTTTCCGTTAAGAAGGGGTCGCATTTTGTTACTACAATAATTTCCGCACGTTTGTAACTTGATTTGAGATCACGAAGATCACCGGTTGGCAAATAAAAATCACTTGTAAAAAGATTACTGTTATCCGTTAACAAAATGTTCATCCCTGCCCTGATAGACCGATGCTGAAATGCATCATCGAGAATTATACATTGTGTTTCCGGTCTGTCATGTAAAAGTTGGGAGATGGCATCTAATCTTTCTTCACCTACTGCTACTGGTACATTCGGGAATTTTAAATGAAATTGCATGGGCTCGTCACCGATTTCCAATGCATCCGACCTTTCATGTGCCAATGCGTAGCCTGTCGTTTTTCGTTTATATCCCCTGCTTAGCGTAGCCACTTTAAATTCATCTTTCAAATTTCTTACCAAAAACTCAACCATCGGCGATTTGCCTGTGCCGCCAACCGACAGATTACCTACACATATTAGGGGTAATCCAAATGTGGCCGAACTGATTATTTTTTTATCATACAATTTATTCCTGACGAAAATAATAAACCAATAAAGAATAGCCAGCGGAAATAAAAGTATGCGAAATGATTTCAGGAAAATATTAGAATACATAAACAGTGGTCGGAGTTACACAAAGGTTTAAAGGTACATCAAATTCATTGGTATCATCAATTGCATCTAACGGTTCGAAATAGCTGAAACCGATCTTTAGACATTCATCCCGGCATTGAGAAAGATACCGATCATAAAACCCCTTTCCATATCCAACCCTGAAGCCCCTTTTATCAAATGAGAGCAATGGCACAAAGATCATATCAATACCGGCCGGGTTGACGACCACGCCATCTTCAGGTTCGTAAAGATCATATCCATTTTTCCGAAAACGTGTATCATCATTCGTTTGAACTGATTGCATGGTTTGATCCAGAAAATTTGATTTTGGATAGCAAATAATGAGATCAGGGTTTTGGAATTCGAGATAATCAGTAAACAAATGAGTATTTGGTTCATGGTTTTGTTCGATTGGCCAATAAGAAAGCAAAAAAGTAATAAAAGGCAGTTGCACTGTTTGTAATTGGATCAACAACAGGTCATCAAGCTTAACTCTTTCCAATACTGAAAGAGCTCTTCGTTCATCCTTATACATTTTTCTTGCCTCTGCTTTAAGCATTCTTCAAGATAATAACTATTGGTGAAAGGTCAATTGTGAATTGTGAATGCCTTTATGAATGCTCTTCACCTGTTTTCTATAAATATCGAAAACACAGTGGTACCATAGTTTCGTTCTGTAGCATAAAAAGGAAATTTTTTATAATCATTTCGGGGGGTATGTTCCAGGACAAACCAACCTTTGTTGTTCAATAATTGTTTTTCAAAAACGAGTTTTGGCAAATCATCAATGTTACCAAGCGCATAAGGCGGGCCGGCAAAAATAAAATCAAATTTGTCGGCGGATTGCGCAATGAATTTAAAAACATCTGCCTTCAATACTTTAAAGTTTTCAAGTTTTAATTCACTTGCAGTTTTTTTAATAAACTCGTACATCTTACTATCCTTTTCAACGATTGTGAGATCCTTTGCGCCACGGCTGGCTAATTCATAGCTGATACTCCCGGTGCCGCCGAAAAGATCAAGTGTTTTTAGTTCTTCAATGTCAAGATTATTCGAAAGGATATTAAAAAGCCCTTCCTTGGCCACATCAGTTGTAGGCCTTGTATGCGGCATGCTTGCCGGCGGGTTGATCCGCCTGCGCCCATGTTCTCCACTTATAATACGCATGCAGCGAGTTTACTGATTGATGAATAATAATGCGGAGGATGTATTGTCAACGCGTCAGTGAGTTTTATGTCGTTTGCCAACTGCTCGAATTCGAGGTGGATAAAATATTTATAGAGTTCCCGGTAAAGAGCAGAATCCTTTTCAATCAATCCTGATAAAAACAGGTACACCTGCTGTTGCGATAAATTAAGTTGCTGGCAGCATTTTAACAGGTAATACAAAACATCCTCATGGGTGGTATACATAAAAGTTTGACAAAACAACAACCGGTTTTCTCGTAATATCACAACAGAGATTTCATCTGTTTTAAAGTCAACAAACATAGATTGGGGGACCTGAGATGAAAAGTTTTTCAATATAACTGTATAAAAATGCCAGAATTTACCACTCAAAAATTTTCTGCTTATTGACGCATGAAGGTTTGCCGGTACCCGGTAAACATTATATAAATTGAATGCTGGTATATTTTCTGAAATGATGTTTGCATGTACGGTCTTTCCGTAAAGAGCATTCAAATGCAAATCTCCATTCCCGTTTCTATAAACAACTGACGGTATCTGCAGAGATTCATTTGCGTCATAAGCAATCGCTGTTTGATAATAACGGCTATTCATTAACCCGGTTTCCTCCAGAAAATTCAAATAATCAGCTTCATCCTCTGCTGTAAAATATCCAAACTCAACCAATTGTTTTGACATATGGTTCATAACAGCAAAACTGCAATGCCTCGTACCTGCGATCACTAATAATACAGAGTTTGCGGGGTTATGTTCTGTATCGGGCTTTATATGAAATGAGGTTTTCAGATAATTGATTTATGCGTGCAATGTTAAAGTAAAAGTGCAAATAACAAATCTCAAATTCCAAATAATTCCAAATTGTAGGATATAAATTGGAATTTGAAATTTGAAACTTGTGATTTCCTTCTCCTTATCTTGCAACCTTTTACTCAATGGATAACCTTCAAAATAGTCTGCAATTAAAGATCACGAACCGCCAGATCATTAAATTAACACTGCCTATCAGTATTGCCATCCTTGTACCACAGTTAAACTTCATTACCAATAATATTTTTCTTGGTCATTATTCGTCTACAACCCTGGCGGTTGCCAGCATTACCGGTGTTTATTATTTAATTTTTGCTTCCATCGGTTTCGCATTGAACAATGGATTACTCGCCCTGATCAGCCGAAGAGCTGGTGAAAATAAGCCAGATGAGATCGGTAAAATTTTTAACCAGGGAATTTTTATCGCTTTATTGATCGCAGCAGTTGCTGTTACAGTATCGTATACGATCACTCCCACGTTGTTGCGTTCGATATTACATGAACCGGAAAAAGCCGAGATGGCCATTAGCTTTATCCAAATCCGTGTTTGGGGTTTGCCGTTTCTTTATATCTATCAGCTAAGAAATGCCTTGCTTGTCGGCACCAATCAAAGCAGGTACATGGTGATGGGAACAATTGCCGAAGCGACTGCCAATGTCCTTTTTGACTATACATTGATATTTGGAAAATGGGGCATGCCCGAGTTAGGATTTAACGGCGCCGCATATGCATCTATCATAGCAGAATTTGTAGGCATGTTCGTTATTTATCTTGTTATACATCAAAAGGGAATAACAAAACAATATGCGCTTTTTAAAAACATGATGTGGGATAAAAAAAATACGTCGTTGATAACTGCGATGTCAGCACCGCTTGTATTTCAACATGCCATCAGCATCATCAGCTGGGAATTCTTTTTTATTCTTATCGAAAGAAATCAACCGGCAGATAACCCGCAGGCCATTTCAAATGTTATGCGAAATGTCTTTGGAATGTTCGGTTGTATGAGCTGGGCTTTTGCATCCACAAGCAATAGCATGGTGAGTAACATTATCGGGCAGGGAAAACAGGACCAGGTTATTTTTCTTATTAATAAAATAGTAAAGCTCAGTACCGGTATTGCTCTTGTCCTTTGCGTGTTACTGAATTTATTTCCACACCTGTTTCTCTCCATCTTCGGACAGGGAGATGAATTTATACAAGAAGGCATTCCCGTGATGAGAGTTGTATCAATTGCTATGATCCTAATGTCGTTCTCTGTTGTATGGCTCCAGGCTGTTACCGGCACAGGAAATACAAAAGTTACATTCCTTATTGAAGCAATGGCTATCGTCCTTTATTCAGCTTATGTCTATCTTATCATGGAAAAGTTTAAACTCTCCATTACTTATGGCTGGATGAGTGAATGGCTTTACTGGACATGTATGTTCATACCAGCGTTTATTTATTTGCGGAGCGGTCGCTGGAAGAAAAAGGTGATTTGAGAGCTGGCTAATACAATGCGTTGGCACAATCAAATTGAGAAATTACCGCCGCCGCATCACCAGCATTTCCATGCCAACAGCCACCCTCTTTTTCATTGGCAGATAACACCTATAACGGATTTTATCAGTGTCCTCCCAGGTAAGCACCTTTTCGTATTCGGTAAACCGCTGAACCGTGTCAATCTTTATCAATGTGGCCATTACAAATTCAACCTGGATATCTTTCCCGGTTCTGCAGCCGACTAAAGAAATGATGATCATTGCCAGAACAATAATTGTTTTCATAACTAACTTTTTAAAAATTGAATTGAGTTTGTGCAGGAGCTCAGTTTTACTCAGTGGGTACACGTCGTAAATAAAAACTATTCCTTAAGATATAAATCATTCTGGGTTTTTCATGAAAGAAAGTGGTGAACGGTGTGATAGATATTTATTTAACTAATTGTTGCAACTCGGTTAAGCTGTGGTTGCTACGCACCGTTCAGGGGTAGGTAATTCTATTTTTCTAATATTCTTTGTCTCCTGTAAATATTCTTATCGACCAGTAGGATCTTATTGCTTTTAGTCTTTTCAAGATTCATCACTTTAAATTTTAAAGTATAATCCTCAAAAACTTGAGGCTCATTGGAAACCGGTATAGTATCAATTACATTAGTTTGTAATGTTTCCTCATCCTTTACAATTCTGGGTGGACTGAATTTAATAAACTGAGGACAATAGTCACAGGATTCAAATTTCAAATCAGCAACGATCTTTCCTCCATATCTTATAACCTTTCCCCTGTATGAATAAGATCCACCGTCAGACGCTGAAAATATAGTATCGTTTTTATAAATAGCGACAGGTGATTGTTCAAGAAAAACTGAATCGCCTTTAATAGTCAATATGGATAGATGATACCATACATGTTTTGGATTTTCAGAACCGGAATAATCTTTTATTTTTTCCAGTCCGACATAAGAACCTTCTGGCATGAGCTGCCCAAAAGCAATTACCAAAAGAAATGTATTAAGTATTGTAAGAGTGAGTTTCTTCATTTCCTTTTCTGTGCAAGCTTTAGCTTGCATCATCCTAATTCACAAACTGAACAGAATAGATCATGGGTAAATAATTATTGATTGTCTGCCAGCTTTCACCACGATCGGGAGAAAAAAATAAATTACCCGTTGTTGTGCCAAACGCAACTGCATCACCAGAGTTTACAAGACAATGACGATATACTATATCAAAACATCCTTCCTGTGGTAAACCATTTCGCTGTTCTTTCCATGTTTTGCCGGCATCATCCGTGCGACAAATCAACAAGGCGCCTTTGATCGCAGTACGGGTCATATCACTATTAGCCGGCGCCACCCATGCCTGGTTAGGATCATCTTCTGCAACTGCAATTGCAAAACCAAATCTTGCTGTTCCATCTTTCTGTCCAATATCAACCCAGTTCATAGCCGAATCCGGTGATTTAAAAATGCTGCAATGATTTTGCTGCCATAACATATCAGGATTTGACGGAGCTGCAACAAGTATATGTGGATCATACCCTGTTTCTGCATCAGGATTTGGTAAAAAATCTGCCCACATTCCCTTATTACGAATATGCCAGGTATTACCGCTATCTGTAGTTTCAAAAACACCTGCACAACTGATACCGATATGAAGTCTGTTTTCATTTCTCGGATCCACAACAATAGAATGAATGCCAGGTTGGTCACGGCCGCCACCAAACCAACCTTCCTTTCTTGTTGGATGTTGCCATAAGGATTCCACTAATTGAAAACTATTCCCATTGTCTTCGCTCAGAAACAAGCCACCCGGATCAGTGCCTAACCAAATACGTGAAGGAAATTTTTTACCACCATTCGCGATCGCCCATATATACCTTGTAGTTGCAGGCACTCCATCCTTTATCTCTGAGCCCTCTGGGTAAGCCGGTGCAGTTACTTCTTCCCAGGTAGTTCCTCTATCGTTTGAGCGATGAAGCTTCACACCCCAATGTCCATGATCAAGCGCTGCCCACCATGTACCGGTTCTCTCATCTGCATAAGCGATAGAAACGGGAACGCCTTCGAAAGAAAGATTTTCCGATCTCCAGTTCCCATTCTTGAATTGATAAGCTATGAATCCTTTACGGGTTCCTAACAAAAGAGTTGATTTCATAAACTATGTTTTTTTATCCGCCTGATAAAGCCTGCATGATATAAATTTCACTGCCTGTAGAAAAAGTATCGCTTAATTTGTTACGATCATTGATCATTTTCCCATCGATAAAAATATTGACATGCCGGCGCAAGCTTCCTCTTTCATCAAGCACATAGCTTTGAAGCCCGGGGTAGCTCTTTTCTACCTCTTTAAAGATTTCTGCCAGCGTCTTTCCATTAGCTGGGGTGTCTTTCAACTTTGGAAAAAACCTCTTTAAAGCGTAAGTAAATTTTATCGTTGGCATATCACGGCTAAGCTACAGAATAATTCAAAATATTTGTAGCCTGCCGCACATCAAAATGTGGTGCGGTAGGTAGCAGCCACAGTTCCGTTAAACCCAACGATAGGGGGAACTTTCTTTTCAACCCGAACTTCAATTTCTTTTATAGAAGTAAATCTTTCATAAACGCTCTCGGCTATTGATTGGGTCAGGGTTTCTAATAGTTCTCTTGGCTGATCCATTTCTTTTTTAATGATTGCAAATACCTCTGCATAATTAACCGTTTCTTCAATAGATGAAACTTCCTTATGATTTGAATTGAGCTTTGCCAATACATCAACAACAAATTCGCCACCGATTTTTTTCTCTTCATGATATAAACCATGAAAAGAATAAAATTGCAGGCCTTTAAGTTCTATTATCATTTCACTCATCACAGCAATTTAACCTTTTACCAATTCGACTTTTTGATTGTTGACTTTTGCCCATTGACACGTTAATGCAGCCCTTTCGCTCCCAGCCATCGTTCCGCATCAAGAGCAGCCATACAACCACTTCCCGCTGCTGTTACAGCTTGCCTGTAAATTTTATCCTGCACATCACCACTGGCAAACACACCTTCAAGGTTTGTTCTTGACGAACCGGGAACTGTTTTTATATATCCTGCGTCATCCATATCCAGCCAATTTTTAAAAATTTCTGAATTCGGTTGATGACCGATCGCTACAAAAAAACCACTGACCGGGATGGTTTGTATTTCACCTGATTTGTTGTTTTTAATTTTTACGCCGGTCACATTTTTTTCACCTAACACTTCTTCTGTATCAGTATTCCAGTAAATTTTTATGTTCGGTGAATTCAATACTCGATCCTGCATCACTTTGCTTGCACGCATCGCATCACGACGTATGAACATGTGAACAGTTGTGCAAAGTTTGCTGAGATATAAAGCTTCTTCAGCAGCAGTATCGCCTGCTCCAACAATCGCTACTTCTTTGTTACGAAAGAAAAACCCATCACATACTGCACATGCACTTACTCCAAAACCATTTAATCTTTGTTCGCTTTCGAGTCCAAGCCATTTGGCAGAAGCACCGGTGGAAATGATTACGGCGTTCGCTTCGATCCATTTTTCTTCATCGATCTCTACCTTATATGGCTGGGATGAAAAATCCACTTTGGTGGCGATGCCATAGCGGATATCTGCGCCCATACGATGCGCCTGCTTTTCAAAATGCACCATCATCTCCGGGCCCTGAACTCCATCTGCATAACCCGGATAATTTTCCACTTCTGTCGTGATTGTTAATTGCCCCCCGGGTTGTATACCCTGGTACAACACAGGTTTCAGATTAGCTCTTGCAGCATAAATAGCAGCTGTATATCCTGCGGGCCCCGAGCCGATGATAAGGCAATTCACTTTCTCGTTAGTCTTATTGTCCATGCTTTATTGTGTTTACAAAACTCCCTCTCGCAGGAGAGGGATTAAGTACGGTTGCAAAAGTAAATGTAAATGATGAATCATAGGAGTCGGTACCGCGTCCAAACTATCAACAAATGTTAACGTGGAATAATGATAGTCCGGAACTGTGGCGCATAACCTCCAAAGTAACCTAATGCGTTACTACTGATGTTGCTTAAAACTTTTGTTGGTGAACCAAATGGGTTTCCAATGTTCGCATAGCTGAATTCCATAGTTCGCCAGAAATCATATGTCACTTTATCGATCTGAGATAGCTTTAATGTAACCGTATCGCCCTTTTCAAACAATGTAAAATCATCAGGTAGATCCTGGGTCCTGTCAACACCCCTTTCCACTTCTATTTCGTAAGTAGTTCCGTCAATTATCTGGTCATCATAAACCGAATTAAAAGCAGGATAAAAAGGCTCGCTGTTTCGTTTTGTAAAATATCGTATATAATCACCGTATCCAGGTTGGTCGGTTGCTTTTACCATTAGCACTACTTTGTTTGAATCATTACTGCCTGGCGCTTGCTTCCAAAAAAGAGAATCTATTCTTCTTGTGACCGTCGGAATTTTTGTACTTGCAGTATACTCATTCCCGTCTGCAAGTATCCGCAATGAATATTGTGTATTCGTTTGCCCAAGAAATGCGGTGGCAAGATTTGAAGAGTCAATAGAATAAAAGTAAAAGGTATAGCCGTTACCAAGGGGCAATGTATATTCTTTAAGCTTATGCGTCAAGTTTCCATTGGAAACATACACCTCAGCATTTCTTACAAAGCTATTGGCAAGGATGTCTGGAGTGATCTGCGCAAAAAAATTCTGGCTCCTAGTCAAAATAATAATTGGCGGTTCATTTGTTTCAATAGTACCCTCAACAACAATTTTTGGGGTAGATTCCTCCAGGTCAAATGTTACTCCTTTTTCACAGGAGATAAGACAAAGACCAGTCGTAATTAAAAGAAAAACATATTTCATAGTCAGGGTTCAAAGTTAATCACGCAGCTTTAAGAATTGTTTTGAAATCGGTAATTACCAAAACAAAACAGTCCCGCCGAAGCGAGACTGTTTAAGGTTAACCCATCAAGTTATTTTAGCCTAGATATGCTTTTAATGCATTGCTGTAACGGGCCTTTTGCAAACGCTTAATCGCTCTTTCTTTGATCTGGCGAATACGTTCTTTGGTAAGATCATATTTCTGCCCTATCTGTTCAATGGTTACACCATTTTCACCATCCAGACCGAAGTAGGCATTTACAATTTCAGCTTCGCGGGGTGAAAGAGATTTCAAAATGCGGCGGATCTCATTACGAAGCGAATCTTTCATCACATCGTCATCAGTATCATCACTACCTTCCAGCAGATCGCCCATCGCTACATCTTCAGCTTCATGCACAGGTGCATCAAGACTGGTGTGACGGGTGTTGCTTTGAAAGATATTGTTGATCTCCGTTTCGCTCATTTCAAGGATCTCAGCAAGTTCTTCCGTGCTTGGTTCCCTCTCATGTTCTTGTTCAAAAGCCATGTAAGCCTTGTTGGCTTTGTTATACGTGCCAATTTTGTTTTGAGGCAGGCGGACTAATCTGCCCTGCTCTGCCAACGC
>CBFGXP010000052.1:0-19506 GCA_965652775.1 uncultured bacterium | reverse complement strand
AAACCATTGTAATATTTCTGCTCGCCAAGATATTTTACAATTTCGGGGTCAACATCTATCACTACTTTTTGCACTTCCCGGTCAGCTGACATCTGCGTTATAAAGCTCTGCAGCGTCGGATGTGTCTTTGAATTTGTTTCAGAGGTGATCGATAATTGTACGATCTTATCAGTACGGAAATTCCTGTAATCTTGTCTTAGCTGGCAAAATGCAATAAGATACCAATGACTGCCGAGATAATAAATACCAACAGGTTCTACTTTGCGTACTGTCGTTTCGTGTTTTTCAAGGGAAACATATTTTATTTCCAAAACAGAAGATTGGCCGATCGCTTTTAATATTGATTGGAGATACAATTCTGCGGTGGGCTGATGAACAATTGCAGGATGAGTCATAACGGCAATATGTTCATCAATTTCTTCGATATGATCTTTTTCAGAATGGCGAAGGATTGCCCTTATCTTATCTAATGCTGCATTATAATGTTTGGAAATGCCAGCATCTGTTTTTGATTGAACCAATTTGGACGCCGTTAACATTGCTGTGGCTTCATCCTGGTTGAACATGACAGGCGGAAGTTTATAACCTTCCATTAAACGATAGCCTATGCCAGCTTCGCCAATGATTGGTACACCGGCTTCTTCCAATGCTTTTACATCCCTATAAACAGTACGGAGGCTAATAGAAAATTTTTCAGCAATATCCTGGGCTTTCACCAGTGATCTCGACTGAAGTTGAATGACGATGGCCGCTAATCGATCAATGCGATTCATAGCCTATAAAGGTAGTAAGAGCATGGAATTAAGCATGCTCGAAATTAGTGATGAATTATTTTATGGCATTGTATGATCACGGGCAATTCATCGCCAGCTAGTCCTTCTGTCCTGTGGTATTTCAACAAGTTTTCGCCTGAATAATTTTACGAGTATTAATCCTGCAACAAAGCCACCAATATGTGCTGCATAGGCAACGCCTCCTGCTGCTTCATTTCCGCCCAGTGTACCCATTCCATTCACCAATTGGAAAACGAACCAAATACCCAATACAATGAATGCGGGTAGACTCATTATTCCGAATAAGATCCATACGCGAACTGATCTTCCGGGGAATAAAAGCAGGTAACCACCCAATACTCCCGATATAGCACCTGAAGCACCAAGGCTTGGAACTAATGTACTATCATTAAGAAAAGAAGCACTGAATACATGAGCCAAAGAAGCAATTACACCACACAACAAATAGAATATCAAATAACGTCTGTGACCCATTGTATGTTCCAGGTTGTCGCCAAATATCCACAGGAATAACATATTACCTCCAAGATGGGCCCAGCCACCATGCATAAACATGGAGGTGATCAATGTTAGGTAAACGGGGATTGGAGTTGGTTGCAATCCCGGCATCAAAATTTGCTCCCCGGTAACAGGGTTCTCAATATATTTTGAACTGGTTACCAGGTCATGTCCCTGGAGGATCTCTGCAGGTACTGTAGAATATCCAAAAGTAACAGGAATGCTGCTTCCCATATCCTGCCAGAAAACAAAAGCCAAAATGTTCACTGCAATTAGAATATAATTTACAATTGGCGTGGTGTGCCGGTCCCTGTTATCGTCGCCTAATGGAAGGAGCATTTTTTTAAAAATTGATATAACAAAAGCCATACCTTCTTATTATCGTTACGAAAAGCAACAAATAGAAACCTGGCAAAACCTTTTTTGTTCAAAGTCGGTACATTGTTTGTACGCATAGAAAAAAACTTATAATGAAAACAAGATTTTTATCAATTGTGATCCTTGCAGGACTGGTAGCTTTCAATTCCTGCACCAGTGCACCGGATAGTGATGAAGCTAAAACGACCGACGCTAAAGAGGTGAGTGAAAACAAAGCTGGAGAAAAATGGAACCTGAATGTTTCTGATAGCAAGATCGAATGGGTTGGCACAAAGGTGAGTGGTTATCATACAGGCATTGTACCATTAAAGAGTGGCGAGATATTAGTAAATAATGGTGAAGTAACAGGAGGTAAGTTTATAATGGATGTGGCTAATATGAAGGTTGAGGGTCCAAAAGGATCCGATACTGCCAGCAATGCAAAACTTTTAGGTCATTTAAAGTCGGCTGACTTTTTTGATGTAACCACCCATCCCGAAGGAACTTTTGAATTGACGAATGTAAAAGCTTACACTGGCGATGTTGTAAAAGATACTACGGATCCGAGGCAGGATGAGATCAATGAATATAAAGTGACGAATCCAACGCACTTAGTAAGCGGAAATCTTACCCTCAAAGGAGTTACAAAAAATATTGAGTTCCCTGCACGTATAACAGTTTCGGGTAATTCAGCAGAAGCCATTGCAAAATTTAATATAGACCGCAAAGATTGGGGAATTGTTTATAAGGGTAAACCTGACGACCTGATCAGGGATGCTATTCATCTTGGTATATCTATAAAGGCTGGGAAATAAGAATTCAGGCAGGAAAAAATAAAAGCTTTATTGTTTGTAAAAACATTCAATAAAGCTTTTTTTATAATGTCTACATATTTTCTTCTCTTTTTCTATCAGCTTCTTCTTTGGAAACCTTATCCGTTTTATTGGCTTCCTCTTTAATATTTTGCATAGTTGATGAAACGGGCCCTTTCATATGATCCTGCGGATCTGATGTATGCAACGTTTCCGGATCCGGTTTTAACGCCGGCGGTGTTTTGTCTTTCTTATCTTTTTTTTCTTTTGATGTATTTGCCATGATGAGAAAATTTAGTTATTGGTAAAAGGTCAAATATCAGGCCGTTCATTTGGGGATTTATCTCCACAAACTGTTTCGTATTTTTAAGTTCAAATTTGATCTTTTTGAATTTTTATGAAAAAAACCGTTCATGATGTAATTATTGTTGGAGCAGGTTATGCGGGTTTATCCGCCAGCTATCATTTAAAAAAATATGGGCTAAATCATCTCATTTTTGAACGTGGGAGAATTGGCGAATCATGGCGTTCGCAGCGATGGGATAATTTCAGATTCAATTCAACTAATAAATTAAATGTTTTGCCGGGTGATAAAGAAGCTAACGAACCGGATGCTTTTGGAAATGTTGCGGAATTTGTTTCTTCTTTAGAGCAATATGTACAAAAATTCAAATTACCAGTGCTGGAAAATTCAACTGTAATTTCTGTCGAGAAGCATGGTGAGATTTTCCAGGTTACAGTTTCATCAGGTAATATTGTCAAAAACCATTATTGTAAGCAGTTGCTTATTGCATCCGGTGCTGCAAATGAAATTAAAATCCCTTCGCTAGCTAAAAATATTTCAAAAGATATTAAGCAGCTGCACACGATTGAATACAAAAATGCAAATCAATTGCCTTCCGGGGCAGTATTAGTGGTAGGTGGTGCACAATCAGGGATTCAAATAACAGAAGATCTGCTTCACGCTGGTAGAAAAGTTTATTTAGCCACGAGCAAAGTTGCTCGTATCCCAAGGTGGTATCGTGGAAGGGATATTTTCTATTGGATAATAGATATAAAATTTTTTGATATAAAAATTGAAGAACTGGAAGATCCTGAAATGGTAGATGCAAGACCTCCCCATGTGGCGGGAACGGGAACAGGCAAACACAGCTTAAGCTTACAGTCATTAGCAAAGCAAGGTGCGGTCATTTTGGGTAAATTGAGTGATGCTGACAGAGACAATGTTTTTTTTCAAAATAATGCTGCAGCGCATGTAAAATATGCAGACGAGTCTTCATTGAAAATAAAAAAGAGGATCGATGACTATATCAATGAAAATAATTTATCCGCACCACCACCTCACTATGATGAACCAGATATTCCTGATGTTGATGCAAATTGTGCCAGTACTATCACTTCTCTGAATTTAAAAGAAAGGAATATAAACACCATTATATGGTCTACTGGTTTTACTACTGATCATGGTTATATAAAATTACCCGTGTTTGATATGAATGGAAAATTGAAACATAAGGAGGGAATACCAGAATTTCCTGGCCTTTATTTTCTAGGATATCCGTGGTTACGAAGTCGTAAGTCCCCAATTCTTTTAGGGATCATCGTTGACGCACAATTTGTCGTTGATAATATTTATAAATACGCCAAAGAAAAATTTCATTCAATGTTAGCCTAATTACTCACCCATTTTATAGATGGCACATATCCACCAAATCATTCAGCAATACAACTTACGGCCGCATCCTGAAGGAGGTTGGTACAGGCAAACTTATAAAAGCGATGAGCAAATAAATGCTGAAGCATTACCGCAAAGATTTGGGGCGAACAGGGCTTTTTCAACTGCGATATACTTTTTGCTTGAACAAGGAAACTTTTCTGCATTCCATCGTATCAAGAGCGATGAGTGCTGGCATTTTTATGCAGGTGATCCACTGCTTATTTTTATAATTGAACAAAACGGCAATTTAAAAATTGTTTCTTTAGGAAACGATTTTGAGAAAGGCCAATCATTTCAATATGTAGTGCCAGCTAACTGTTGGTTTGCCAGTCGGCCTGCTCCTGAAAGCAGGTTTTGTTTTGTTGGTTGTACGGTATCTCCCGGTTTTGAATTTGCAGATCTTGAACTGGGTGGAGCCACTGAATTATCAACTATTTACCCTGAACATAAAAAGATAATAGAACAATTATGCCGGTAATTTAAAATCTTTCGGGCAACTTCCGTTTTATCAAAACTATTCTTCTTAAATTTAAATAAGCACTCTGTCATAAAAAATCCGGTCATGGTTGGTCACGAGATAGAAATAATTTTGAATCGCCAGTTGGCAGATTGTCTTTCCTTACCCGTTTTTATTACAGATACCTTTGGAAATCTTATCTTTTATAATGAGCCGGCAGAAGAAGTGTTGGGCAAAAGATTTGAAGATACCGGCGAAATGCCGGTAGAAGAATGGTCCACGGTTTTTAAGCCATTAGATAATGATGGTAATCCAATGGCCGCGGAGGAATTACCATTGGTAAAAACATTAACAGACCAGTGTCCATATCATAAGAGTTTTCAGATCGTAAGCCTGACCGGGAAGAAGCAACCTATATCCGCTACTTCTTACCCGATCATTAGCCGGTCCGGAGATTTTTTAGGAGCTGTTGCAATTTTTTGGAAACAAGGATTAAAATGAAAGTAAAATTGTGGGGCGTTCGTGGTTCCATACCAACGACCGGTCCTGATACAGAAAAATATGGAGGCAATACAACCTGCGCATCCGTGGTGCATGATGATCATTTGCTTGTACTTGATGGAGGAACGGGCATCCGGCAATGCGGAAGTGCGTATCCTGCCAGCAAGAGGATAGACATATTACTTACACATCTTCATTTAGATCATATTCAGGGGTTGGGATTTTTTAGTCCATTGTTTGATCCTTCTAAGGAAATTCATATTTGGGGACCGGCCAGTAGCTCACAATCTCTGTTTTCACGCATCAGCCGTTATCTTTCCCCACCATTATTCCCGGTTCTTCTTCGTGATGTCCCCTGCAAATTAGAGTTGCATGAAGTGAGTAACAGCGTATTTGATATTGGTCCGTTTCGGATTCAATCATCTTATATAATTCATCCGGGTCCCACCGTTGGTTACAGGATAATGCGTGAAAATTTTGTGTTTACATTTATACCCGATCATGAACCGGCCCTTGGAAGCCATGGAATGATCCAAAATCCAAAATGGGTTTCAGGTTATGACCTTGCTGAAGGAGCTGATATATTGTTGCACGATGCACAATACACAGTGGAGGAATATCCAATGCGAAGAGGCTGGGGACATTCTTCGATCAATGATGCAGGATTATTTGCAACTATTACATCAGCAAAACATACTCTGTTTACCCATCATGATCCATCGCATTCAGATGCATTTCTTGAAGAAATGCTAGCTTCGTTCCAATCAAGTTCACCAATATCAGTAGGATTGGCAAAGGAAGGTTTTGAGATAGATTTAACTTGAATATAAGAAGCCGTCCCGCCGTGGCGGAACGGCAATCCAAATCGCAATCTTTAGTTGATCACGATTTCTTTCTTTTCATCTTCTTTTCCAGCAATGATCGGCAAACTGATTTGCAACACACCATCTGTGTACCTGGCTTCAATAGCTGCCGTGTTGATACTCTCATTGAGTGTGAAAGTCCTTACAAAGCCACCACGGCTATATTCCCTCAACACCCAGTCAGGTCGTTGAAATCCTTCCGGTGGTGTGTAAGAAACAGTGAGCTCGTTTCCTTTCAGGTCAATATGAAAATTTTCCTTAATCCGACCGGGTGCAAACACCAGCATTTCATAACTGTTTTCAGTTTTGAAAATGTTTACAGCGGCCCGCTGCATTGATCGGATAAATCCCGACCTGCCGGGATTTCCGTACTTGTTGCCTTTTGCGGCACATGACTGATTGTAGTACATGTTCTTTCTTTTTTTGATTAAAAAATTTATAACAACAACCATCCATAAAAACTATGCCGTGGCAACTAACCTGTAATAGTGGCACGATTTGGTTGACGGTGAAGCTTTGAGAATTCAATTGAGAGGTTGTGTAAATTTTAAACCGGATAGCAAAGGATGGATTAATCCTTTTTGCTGTACCAGCACTTTCATTTTTCTTCCCATTGACATCAGGAGATTGTGAAGCACCAATAACTTTTTTCTTGTCTCAGGATTGCTTGTTTCCTTTTCTTCGATTTTTCTCAGGTATTCCGTTAATCCAAGACTTAAAAGAAATTGTGATTGATTTGTGAAGCCACAATTCATTAAACCATTTTTTGCTCCCCATATGTTAAGCGCCGAAAAATTTATATGTGTGGTGATATCTTGTTGGCCGATATTAGAATAAGGAAGGTCATTTACGGTATGCTTATTATAGCATACAATTGTTCCCAACCGGCGATTTGATTGATATAACTCGGAAGACGGGAAACCATAATCGATCGTAAGGACAAAGCCTTTATTTATCGAGGCAGAAATATTTTTTATCCACTCAGTGGCCTGTAAATTCACTTCGGTGCAATAGCCAGGAGGTAATTCAACATCCAAGTTTTTAAAATAATCTATTAAAATTTGTTGGGCAGGTTTAAGCACTTCAACAAATCCATTATCATAACCTACAAAAACTTCCATCAATCCATTTTGTGTCATTACAACTTTGTGAACTGAAAAATTGTCGACAACCTCATTGGCTATAACACAGCCTGTAAATGATGATATTTCATTAATGGAATTGTACCAGCGAACCTTTTTATTAATTTCTAAATTAGCGATCGCGGTTTTTTCTTTCGATCGCATTGCTTCACTCTTTTCAATAATGCAATAGTTCAGCTTTTCATAGAATTCATAATTTGATTTCAATTGATCAAGTATGTCAATACATAGAGCTCCCGGGCCGGCCCCATATTCAACTATGGTAAAATCGTTTTTGCCCGTTAGTTGCCACATTTCTTCAAGCTGTTTTGCTATAACATGTCCGAACGCATTTGTCAGGTAGGGGATTGTATAAAAATCACCTTCTTTACCTATCTTATCTGCAGCAGAGCTGTAATATCCAAGTGCAGGATAATACAATGCCATTTCCATAAAATCACGGAATGATATCAGCCCCTCTTTAAGAATTCGACCTTGTATAATTTCTGAGAGAGATAATTGCATAACCTGAGCTGGGTTACATTATGTTGTTTACATCGTTGGCGTTATTTGTAAGCAGCAAAACAGAATCCATTAACGCTTCGATCGAATGATCAACCAGCTGATGAAGCGCCAGCACCTGGTGTGCCTGCATATCCACGTCACCATCGGGAGTGGTTACTCGTACGATACCTTCTATAACCTGTATGGTAAAAATTCCGTCGACCAGGTTATTTTTCAATATTGCTTTTGCATGTAAACAAGTCAGGACCATTGTGACCCTTCCTGTCTTATACACCGTAATACCATTACGGTCATTTTTTTGCCAGGCTTCTTCGGATTTTAGCTGGCGTATAAAATCAGGAATATTAATAAACACATAGGGAGCGTCAATAACCCGGTCGCCTTCTGGCCTGTTCAGCGTTGCTTCGTTTCTCTTATTTTCCATAATCTTTTTAAAAATTATGGATACAATAATCATACTACAATATCAAGGGAATCATACGATAATAACAAGGGGAATTGTTTACACAGAAGTGTAACCCTACCTCATACACCGGCTAAAGGCCCAAATAGAAGTTGAAATTTGACTTAATAAAGTCTAAACCCCGAATTGTTTCAGGTGATGATCAAGATGTTTCCATGTCGCTTTGCTCCATTGTTCTTTGGTCATTTTACCCCATACAGGGTGATTTTCCAGCACAATATTATCAATGGAAAATCTATTCAGCATTTCAAGCAGATCTTGTTTTTCTTTTTCAAAATCCTTTGCATCTACAATAACATAAGTCTTATCAGTCGGCAGGCTTTGTTTATAAGGTTTATCATTGTAAAGTACACTTTTGAAAAGTGGCCCAAGCAAGTTTAATAAAAAACTGCCCTTAACCTTATGAGTTCCATAAGCACAACTGATCGGTAATTGCACATGTGAAAGCATTTGCGAGACATCCATCTTTCCCCATTTCCGTTGCGTTTGCGGTGTCAATTTATTTATTCGATCAATAATATCTTGTTTGACAACAGGGTCAAATAAATTTTTAATTTCCATGTCATTAATTAAATTTTTTGTTCGTAGTAAGGGATCTCATCGCGGCTGATATCATCTTTTTGGTACCAATAAGCTTGTGTTACAATGTGCCCTTCTTTGGTTTTTAATAACCGCCCAAAGATAGCATTGGTAGGGTTGAATGCAAGATTGGTTACCCCAATTGTAAATGTTTCAGGTGGTGGTGGTGTAGGTTCAGGGAGGGGTGGTGGTTCTGCAGTTGCCTCGGCTGCTGCTGCTGGTTTTGGTGGGGGTGCAGCTTTTGGCGGTGGAGAAGGCACAACAACTACTTCAAATTGGTTATGTTCTAATAGATCTTTAAGAAAGGCAACTCTTTCTTTTGAAGCATTCTTTTCTACGATGGCACACTTTATTCCACCCAACTCTTCAAATTCATGATTTTTATTAATTGCCATTTTATTTAACTAAAGAATGAATATAATTATAAGCTCCGCTGGCCAGACCAGTAATAATGATCCCCGCTACACAAATGATCATCGCCAGTTTCGGCGACCAGCCAGTTTTTACGTCTTCAATTGGATTTTCATTTGCATCCATGAACATGGCTTTGATTATTCTTAAATAATAATATAATGATATAACCATGTTCAGCGCAGCAATGCTGATAAGCAAATAATTTCCTTTGCCGGCGCCTGCCAGTAACAAAAAGAATTTACCAAAAAACCCGGCCGTAGGTGGAATGCCGCCTAAGGAAAATAAAGCAATTGCCAATACCCAGCTTAAGCGTGGATTAGTTTTGTAAAAACCCTTATAATCATCTACATTTTCTCTACCAGTCGTTGCGCTTATTAAATTAATAACTCCAAAAGCAGCAAGATTTGAGAAAATATAAACCAGTACAAAATAAATTACAGATGCACTTCCCTCTGACGATTGCCCTGTGATCCCAATTAAAATAAAACCCACTTGTGCAATGGAAGAAAAAGCAAGAAAGCGTTTCATATTCTGTTGTCGCAATGCAAACAGGTTTCCAATGATCATTGTAAGCACAGAAATAACGAAAAGCATATTATACCAGTTTTCATTGAGTGGTGTAAATACTTTATATAAAACAGAAACAAGTACAAAAAGGACGGCCCCTTTTGAAATGACAGATAAATAGGAAGTAACTGCGACCGGTGAGCCTTCATATACATCAGCTGTCCATAAATGAAAAGGCACAGCTGAAATTTTAAATCCAAACCCGGCGATCAGCAAAATAAAAGCAAAAATATTGAGAGGACTGGAAGTAAAACTATTACTTAATTCAGCAAAGTTCAATGTTCCGGTTGCACCATACACAAGTGAGATACCAAACAGCAATAATCCAGAAGAGAAGGCGGAAGAAATTATCATCTTAAATGCTGCTTCCGAGGAACGACGCTTCTCCAGATCAAAGTTAGCAAGCGCAGCGAGCGGTATAGTTGAAAGCTCCAATGCCAGGTAAAACATCAGTAAGTTGTTGCTGCTGACCATAAAGAACATACCGAGTAATGTACAGAGCATAAGGATATAAAACTCAGGTACGTGTTTGTGATCTTTTAACCAATTATAGGATTGAAGAGAAATAATCAGTGTACCAAGATTCAATAGATTCTTTTCAAGGGTCAGTAATTCGTTCGTAAGGAACATATCGCCAAACAAATCTCCTCCGCGGATCATAAAAAATCCTGAAACAAGATTTAATGCAAGGAGGATATTCACAAAATTGATCACCGTTTCATTCTTTGTTTCCTTGTTGCCCAATTTCACAAATAATAAAATAAAGATGATAAAGGTTATCACCAGTTCCTGTTTCATCAATATGAGAAAATCGTTCACCATTGCTATTTATTTATGACTCCTCCGATCTTTTGTATCATTACTTCTGTTCCCGGGTTGATCAGGTCTTTTAACAGGAACGGAGCAACACCAATTAAAACAATTCCGATAATTAATAAGCCGGCTGCTAATTTTTCATTCCATCCTGCATCGCTGAGTGATAGATGTTCATTGTTTACAGTTGGTCCCATAATGGCTTTGCCCGTTGCCCGTAAAATATAAACGGCGGTCACTACAATGGAAGCACAAGCTATGATTGTAGCAACGCGATAAAACGCATCGGCTTTTTCCCATGAGCCCATAAAGATGGTCATCTCAGCAACGAAACCACTAAAACCCGGTAAACCAAGTGAACATAAACCGGCAATTACAAACACCGTGGAAATGAATGGCATCATTTTCATCAAACCTCCTAATTGTGCCACTTGCCTCGTATGTGTCCTGTCGTATATCATTCCGATAACGGCGAAGAAGAGTGCTGTCATCAAACCGTGTGATACCATTTGCATCACAGCCCCATCAATCGCAGTCTTTGTAAGCATACCAATACCAAGCAAGACAAAGCCGCAATGGCTCACAGATGAATATGCATTGATATATTTGAGATCTGTCTGCATCATTGTGGCGAAAGCTCCATATAGAATAGCGATACAGGCCAGAACAATTATGATAGTCGAGTAGTCATGAGCGGCGTCAGGCATTAAATAGGTGGCTACTCTTAAACAACCATATCCTCCCAATTTCATAGATATACCCGCAAGAAACATCGAAGCTGCAGTCGGTGCCGATGAATGTCCATCGGGAACCCATGTATGAAAAGGAAACAAGGCAGTAAAAATTCCAAAGCCGATAAATGCAAAAGGAAAAAATAGTTTTTGCACTTCAACAGGTATATTCATGTTAGCGATCTGGATAAGATCGAAAGTATGTGCTCCATTTACATTTGTATTGAAATATAGGCCAGCCAAACCCACAAATACCAATGCGGAACCACCCATCAGCATAAGTGCAAGTTTCATGGCGCTGTATTCTTTTTTACCACTGCCCCAAATACCTATTAATAAGAACTTTGGAATTACTGCAACCTCAAGAAAAAAGAAAAGCGTAAAAAGATCGAGTGCAATAAAAAATCCGTAGGCGCCCAGGCTTAAAAATATTAATAGAAAGAAAAATTCTTTATTTAATCGTTCCATTTGCCATGACACCAATACGCCGGCTACTACTACAAATGCCGTTAACAGGATCATCGCGATGGATATTCCATCTACACCGATATGATAATTGATATTAAGCGGAGCGTACCATAGGTAATTATCTTCAAAAAGAAAATTTGCGGTATTTCCATTTGCTCTTTCCTGCTGGTAGAAATAAAATAAAACAAAGCAAAGTATCAATTGTGCAGCTGAGCCGATCAATGCAACGGTTCTTACTTGTTTTAGTCCCTTTACAAGCAATATAGCCAGTGCAGTCAGCAATGGAACAAGTATAAGTAATGAAAGGTTCATATTATTTTCAACTTAAAACTTCTATTCATGAGCACATTAGCAAATCATCACATATGCTAATTGATTTTATTTCCACAAGTACAAAAACACAATTGCCAGGGCAACTATGCCTCCGAAAAAATAAATTGCATAGCTCTGTACCTTGCCTGATTGAATGCCTTTTATCCAACCAGAAACTGATGCGGTTGTGCTGGCAATTCCATTCATCAGCCCATCCACAATATTCCTGTCGATCCATGCTGCCGGGCGGCCAATGAGATTAAAAATTAATTTTTTCGTGATGAAAAGATAGATCTCATCAATATAAAATTTTCTGTAAGCTGCTCTATACAATCCTCCAAGTGAACCTGAGATTTGCTGCGGCTTACTGCTTTCTTTTTTATACATCCACATTGCCACTAAAATACCAAGCACACCAATAGCTACGGGTGCAATTGAAAACATTGGGTCAAAATGTGATTCAAGACTTTTTGCATCAGAAGAAACATATTTACCAAAAGGAATTAAGCCGGCGAAGATTGAACAGAAGGCCAGGATCATTAAAGGAAGTTTCATAGAAGCTGGTCCTTCTCCATGCTGATGATGCACTGCTGTATTCTTGTTCCAGAAAATAGAAAAGTATAACCTGAACATATAGAATGCGGTCAAACCCGAAGTAAGTAATCCAATAGCGTAAACAATTTTATTTGAATGATATGAGGCCAAAAGAATTTCCTCTTTGCTAAAAAATCCCGAAAATGGTGGAATACCTGCAATGGCAAGACAAGCGATAAGAAAACTAAGATTTGTGATCGGCAAATATTTTCTCAACCCACCCATGTCTTTTATTTCATTACTATGAATAAAATGGATCACAACACCTGCACCCAGGAATAATAATGATTTAAAGAATGCATGCGTAAACAAGTGGAACATGGAAGCCGTATAACCTAAGCCGTTTTCACCGCCATAACCAGAGACACCAAGGGCAAACATCATATATCCGATCTGCGACATAGTAGAATAGGCCAGTACTCTTTTGATATCCGTTTGTGTGCATGCGATAATGGCTGCAATAAATGCTGAAACGATTCCAACAAACGTTACAATACTCAATGCGGCATTTGTAAGAGAAAATAAAGGGAACAACCTGGCGACGAGATAAACACCTGCCACAACCATTGTTGCCGCATGTATCAATGCAGAAACAGGAGTGGGGCCTTCCATTGCATCAGGTAACCAGATATGCAAGGGAAACATTGCCGACTTGCCTGCGCCACCTACAAAGACCAACGTTAATCCCCATGTCAATGCACTTATTCCAAGGAAGGATGCAGTGCTTATAGCTGCAAGTTCTGATGATTGTAAATTTTCGATCAGTGTTTGTATGTCAAGTGATTTTCCATAAAAAGCAAGAATAAGAATACCAACCAGAAATCCCAGGTCAGCAAAACGGGTAACAATAAATGCTTTTTTGGAAGCGGCGACCGCTGAAGGCTTTTCATAATAATAGCCGATCAGTAAGTAAGACGACACACCTACCAGTTCCCAAAACATGTATACCTGGAAAAGATTACTTGAAACAACTAAACCCAGCATCGAAAAGGTAAACAGGGCAAGAAAGGCATAATAAGTAGCAAACCGTTCTTCGCCTTTCATGTAACCAAGACTAAAAATATGAACCATCAGCGAAACAAATGTCACTACTACCAGCATCATTACTGAAATGGGGTCGAGAATGATTCCCATATCGATGCTTACATTTTCAGAAAAAGAAAGCCAGGTGAATTTAATTGCTGTGATCGTTTGATAGGTATCACCAACTTTTCCGTCAACAAAAAAATAATTATACGCAGTATATAATGAAAGGACAGTTGAAATGAGTAGCAAAGCGGTTCCTATTATCCCGGAAGAATTTTTGAAATATTTTCTTCCGAATAAGCCGAGCAAAACAAACCCTGCCAGAGGCAGAAGTGGAATTAGTGTTATGTATGAAGAATAATTCATAAACCTCACCCTCGGTTCCTCTCCTCAGGAGAGGGAGGCCGGGCTTTAGTATTTTAATTTATCTAAGTAATTAAGCATTTCAAGTTTGGTTCGCTATTTAACTTTTATCAGCACCGACCAGTAAGCGAGCCTGGTGACCCGGCAAGCCCCCTTTAGGGGGTTTGGGGGTTTAATATTTCATTTCTTCTGCACTTTCTACATCAATAGACCGGTGACTGCGATAAAGATTAATAATGATCGCAATTGCCACGGCCGCTTCTGCTGCCGCGATCGTAATAATAAATATTGTAAAGAAAATACCATCGAGTTTTTCCGGGTACAGGTATTTATTAAAAACGACAAAATTGATATTCACACTATTCAATATCAATTCTACTGACATCAGCATCGTGATCATATTGCGGCGTGTAAACAAGCCGTACATGCCGATAAAGAACAATGCTGTACTTACAAATAACATATGTGAAATAGGTATGTCAACCATTCTTTTCTTCCGGTTTTGATTTTATCGCAATTACAATACAACCAACCATGGCGGCCAATAATAGAATACTGACAACTTCAAAGGGCAACGCATAACCATTCTCACCGGTTTCAAGCATTTGAGTGCCAATTCTATTTACACTCAAATCAAATTCTTTATCACTTGCCTGGAAATTATATTGATATATCAGGTAATAGGTCAACGCAAACCCAAAAAAAACTGCGAGGATAGAGGCAATGGTTCGAAGCAACGGGGGTTTTAGCATCTCTTTCCCGGCTTGCTGAGTAAGAAAAAGTGAAAAAATGATCAGGACAACGATGCCGCCGACATAAACGACTATTTGTACTGCGGCAATAAATTCAACCTGAAGCCAGAAATATAAACCGGCAATACCGATTAATGAGAACAATAACCAAATTGCTGAACGGAATATCTTTCTTGTAGTAACAGAAAGCAGGGCAGTGCCTAAAATAAAGGCCGCTAAAATGTAAAAAATTATTTGCGATGCAGTCATTCTGGTTTAGAAATTTGGTTTCTCATACTTATCGGAACCGTTTCCAATTTACTTATTCAATTCCCTCCCTGATCTTACTCCCCGGGTTATTTAAAATCTTGGTCAAATTAGTTCTGTCGAAAACACTATGCTCGAATGTCTGTGCCATTTTAATGGCGTCAGTCGGGCAGGCTACAATACATAAGTTGCAAAAAGTACAAAGCTCAAGGTGATATACGAATTTGTCAATTGCTTTTTTCTTTTTGCCATCGGGTTGAACGTCAAACTTGGTAACAATTTTAATTGTTGCGTTTGGGCAGGCAAGCTCACAAGCTGTACACCCGGTACATGCATGTTCATTCTTTTCATCATGTAGCATCACCACTTCACCGCGAAAACGTTCGGGTAATACCAGGGTGTCTTTATTATCGGGGTATTGCTGCGTGATCTTTTCTTTGCGATGATGCAATGCGTACCAGCCGGTAACTTTCATACCGGTAAGCAGTGATTTAATACCGCCAAAAATATCTTTTATGTATTTTACTATGAACATTTAACCTCTTCTTCCACTTCCCTCTGCTTAGGGAGATGGAGCGGTGCTTTATATTTTAATAAACAATTAATTACCACATCAGCTTCAGTTCTCTGCTTCAGGTGAATAAAGAACAGAAAGCACAAGAGTGCGACGCAACAATAGCCCAATCAGGGAACTAAAGTCGGTATCACTTTAATTAAAACTACCAATGATAAAGAACTTAACTATTAAACAAAGCCGCTTCAACCTAAGTTCTCCGCCGGAGGCGGAGACAGGGGTTTAAAAATGCCAACCCAATATAGCGATCAATGTCACTAATAAAATATTAAACATACTTATTGGTAACAAATATTTCCATTCAAGATTTAATAACTGATCGATCCGTAATCTTGGAAACGTCCATCGAAACCACATGATAATAAATATTAAAAAGAATGTCTTTCCTATAAACCAAATGCTGGATGGAATATAGTCCATGTAATGATTGAATGCCGTATCCGTTCCAAAATGTAATGGTTGCCACCCACCAAGAAATAATGTGGCCCCGATAGCACAGGCAACAAATATGTTTGCGTATTCCGCCAGAAAAAACAAGGCGAACTTCATTCCTGAATACTCCGTATGAAAACCTGCCGTCAATTCCGATTCTGCCTCAGCAAGATCGAAGGGTGCACGATTGGTTTCTGCAGTAACTGCGATCATAAAGACCACAAATGCGATCCAGACAGGAACATGACCTTTAAATATCCACCAGGCATCTGCCTGCGAATTTACGATTGAAGAAATTTTCAGGTCACCGGTGAGCACTACGATAACGAGGATCGCAAAACCAGCCGACAATTCATAACTCACGATCTGTGCTCCGCTTCGCATTGCACCAAGCAATGAATATTTATTATTACTTGCCCAGCCCGCCATTAATACTCCTATCACCGATACAGAGGAAACAGATGCGACAAATAAGATCCCAATATTGATATCCCAAATCTGGATTCCTTTTGCAAACATCAGCGGTGCCATCGTTACCATCGCAATGATCATCACAATAAACGGCGCTACATTAAATAGAAATTTATCAGCACCATCAGGCGTCATTCCTTCTTTTACCATCAGCTTCAATGTATCGGCTGTGGTTTGAAACATTCCTGCTGGTCCCACACGATTTGGCCCCAGTCGCAACTGCATCCATGCTGAAACCTTCCGTTCCATCATAATAAGTACTAAACCAAGTAACGCAAACAGGCTAATAATGCAAACACCCACAATAGCAAATTCGATCAGCATAGGCCAGGGCCCGCTAAAATTATTATTCAGCCATTGATGAATATTATTTGCTATGGTTTCTAATGAAGGCAAGTTGCTTGACTTCTGTTTCTGGTTTTTTGTTTAAAAAAGAACTCTTCATCCTAAGTCACCCCTTTAGGGGGACAGGGGGTTTTACCTGTCAATATCCGGTATCACCAGATCGATCATCGCCATGATAGCCACAAGATCACCGATCTTTCCACCTCTTGCCATACGATCCAATGCACTCAGGTTACTATAACCTGGTGAACGGAATTTAATTCTGTATGGCGTTGTTCCACCTTCACTAACGATATATACTCCAAATTCTCCTCTTGCTGTTTCTACTCTTGAATAATATTCTCCTTTAGGCAATTTCAACACTGCTTTTGTTTTTGCCTGTACATCGCCTTCCGGAATATTATCGATCAACTGCTCAACTATTGAAAGTGATTGACGCATTTCTTTCATTCGGACCAGGTAGCGGGCAAAGCAATCACCGGCTGTTTCAATAATTTCATCAAACTGTAACTTGCTATACACTTCATACGGATATAATTTTCTTATATCGCAATTAACACCGCTACCTCTTGCTGTCGGCCCCGTACATCCATAGGATATTGCATCTTCTTTTGAAAGATAACCGACCCCTTTCACCCTGTTTTGAAAAATCACATTGCCGGTCAGTAATTCATCATATTCATCGATCTTGGTTTTGAAATGCGTGATGAACTCATGAACTCTTCTTTGAAAATTTGGATGCACATCTGCCATTACACCACCGGGTACCATATAATTCATCGTTAACCTTGTACCGCAGGTTTCTTCCATAATATCATTGATCATTTCTCTTTCGCGAAAGGCATGAAAGAATGGAGTGAGTGCCCCAATATCCATTGCACCGGCTCCCCACCAAAGCTGGTGTGATGCTAGTCTTGTTAATTCATCCATCAACACTCTTATCACCTGTGCTCTCGGCGGCACTTCGATCTGCATTCCTTTCTCAACACATAAACAGCAACCATGATTATTGATATGGGAAGAGAGATAATCCATTTTGCTTGTTACATAAATAAACTGACGGAAACTTAAGCTTTCACACATTTTTTCAATAGAGCGATGGATGTATCCAAGATGAGGTTCAACTTTTTTGATCGTCTCTCCGTTCAACGTAATTACCAAATGCAACACGCCGTGCGTAGAGGGGTGCTGAGGCCCGATATTAATGATCATATCGCCGAACACATCGGGTTCACCAACGCCTGGTTGTTTTAATATCTCGGTTTCCCTGTACATTATAATTTTATCATGTTCACCGGGTCTTCAAAATCTTTTCGCATTGGATATTTTCCTTCCCATCCATCGGGTAATATTAATAACCTTAAATCGGGATGATTCAAAAAATTCACGCCAAACATTTCATACACTTCACGTTCGTTGAATTCTGCTGTTCTCCAGATATGTGATACAGTTTCTATTTCAGGTTTGTTTCGGTCAAGCTGAGCCTTCACCACCAACTGGTGGCGATAGATTGTTGACTCGAGGTGGTATGACATCATAAGATGTGTTTTCCAGTCGACACAGGTTTGACAAAACAGGTAATCGAAATTCAATTCAACCTTATTTCTAACAATCTCTGCTGTGGAAAGCAGGTCGGCTGGAGCAATATTAATTATTAACCATTCGCTACTTTCATCAAACGTAACAGATGGTAATAATTCAGTAAGCCTTATTTTTAATTCTTCCTTATTCATTACTTAGACGGCCTTTTGATTCCCGATATCTATCGGGACTATTTTACTTTCTTCTCTTATTTGTTCTCTCGTCAATCCCTTCTTAATTTTTTCCTGTAATAACATCAACGCATTTATCAAAGCCTCCGGTCTTGGCGGGCAACCCGCAACATACACATCAACAGGAATAATGTGATCTGCACCTTTAACGACAGAATATGTATTATAAAAAAAAGGACCTCCGCTTGTAGCACATGCTCCCATTGCGATCACATATTTTGGATCAGCCATCTGGTCATATAATCTTTTTAACACCGGCCCCATTTTATTTACGATCGTGCCTGCAATAATTATAACATCGGCTTGCCTGGGCGTGGCTCTTGCTACTTCAAATCCAAAACGGCTCCAGTCATATTTAGCAGAAGCAGTACTCATCATTTCAATCGCGCAGCAACTGGTACCAAATACCAATGGCCAGAGTGAATTAGCCCTGGCCCAATTGATCATATCATCCAGCTTGCTGACCAAGACGCCACCCGATGGAGTTGGATGAACTTCTCCGGGAAAAGCAAGCGGCGAATCGGATTGGAATTTTTCTGTCATCTTAAAATAATTACTGCCATTTTAATGCCCCCTTTTTATGGGCATACAGAAATCCCAGAAACAGAATGAAAAAGAAAATCACAATTTCTATCAGGGCGATCCAACCTACGCTTTTAACAACGACAGCCCAGGGGTATAGAAATATCAGCTCAACGTCAAAAATTAAGAATATAAGTGCAAAAAGATAATAACCGACGTTAAATTGGATCCAGCTTGGACCTTTTGTTGGAACACCGCATTCATAAGGCTCACCTTTTTGTTTGTTTTTTGTTGCTTTTAAAACTACTTTGGCGATAAGAATGGCGATGCCTGAAAAAGCAATCGCGGAGATCATTAAAACAATGAGTGAGGATGCACCCATAGGGAAATTCAGATTTTTACGAATATAGCAAGTGT
>CBFGXP010000051.1:0-19870 GCA_965652775.1 uncultured bacterium | reverse complement strand
AAACAAATTAAGGGTGGGTCAAGAAAAAAGAAACAACATTAATTGCTCAGAATAACAAGCATTAATTGCTCAGAATAACAAGCATTAATTGCTCAGAATTTGGAGTAGTTGAAAGAATTATCCAGGTCGAAAAATCAAAAATAAATACTGTCATGCCGAGCTTGCTGAAGCCCTGATCATCCCTTATACAAGTCTTGAGCAACCCTTCGACAAGCTCAGGTGACAAGTCTCGACAATATTAAGCAACCTGGTTTATAAACAATGGCAATCCTGATGCCCATTCATCGTCTATATAAAGTTCAAATGAATGACGACCGGGCTTTTCAAATTTCAACTGGTTAAAATTAAAAACAAGATTAACCGCTGAGTATTGACCATTTTTTGGTTTTGCAATATTCATTTGTCCTTCTATAGCTTTTATGATCTCATCCCCCTTACTGTCAGTAAATCTCAAACGCATATCATGTGCACCGGTTTCTTTTTCTGAAAACCGTAGCCTGCATGCAACAGAAAAACTTTGTTGCGCAAAGGGAAACTGTTTTGAATATATAGAATCAAATGTTCCTACAACAGTTAGCTTACTGTTATTATCCTGCGCAAAATCGCAGAGAGTGAATATTTCTATTTCCATTTTATTAATTTAAAAATAAAACCGTAGCCTATCAGCGCTACGGTTTTCCATTATCTTGTCTTGACCATTTATTAATCGCACTAATCAAAGTTATTTCACCTCCTCAAAAGGTACATCCTGCACATTCTCTGCATTTCCATTTCCACCAGGTTGTTGCTGCTGTCCTGCATCGGCACCAGGTTGGCCACTGGCTCCTGCGGATTGAGCACCGCCCTGTTGCTGCTGTGCATTATACATATCCTGGCTTGCTGCGGTCCATGCATTGTTCAATTCTGTACTCGCGGTTTCTATCGCTGCAAGATCCTGGGCTTTATGTGCATCTTTTAATTTAGCAACTGCAGTTTCAATTGCTGTTTTTTTGTCAGCGGGTATTTTTTCACCGTATTCTTTTAATTGCTTTTCGGTTTGGAAAACAAGACTATCCGCAAGGTTCAATTTTTCTATCTTTTCTTTTTCGGCCTTATCCGCTGCCTCATTCATTTTTGCATCATTCTTCATTTTTTCGATCTCTTCTTTTGTCAAACCGCTACCTGCTTCAATACGGATCTTTTGTTCTTTACCTGTGCCTTTATCTTTTGCAGTTACGTGTAAAATGCCATTCGCATCAATATCAAATACTACTTCGATCTGAGGCACCCCTCTTGGTGCCATTGGAATATTATCAAGATTGAAAACTCCTAGTGTCTTATTATCTTTTGCCAGGCTCCTTTCACCCTGCACTACATGTATCTGTACGCCCGGTTGATTGTCGCTGGCAGTTGAGAAGATCTCCGATTTCTTTGTCGGAATTGTTGTGTTACTCGGGATCAATGGAGTCATCACACCACCGAGTGTTTCAATACCAAGTGAAAGTGGAGTTACGTCAAGCAACAACACATCTTTTACTTCGCCGGTTAAGACCGCACCTTGTATTGCTGCGCCAATTGCAACCACCTCATCTGGGTTCACACCTTTATGTGGTTTTTTACCAAAGAATTTTTCAACCATCTCCTGCACCTTCGGCATTCGTGTACTACCACCCACCAATATCACTTCATTGATGTCAGATGTCTTCATGCCTGCATCCTTCAATGCCTGCTCACATGGTTTCAAACAACGCTGAAACAAATTATCAGCCAGTTGCTCAAATTTTGCACGGGTCAATTTTTTTACGAGGTGCTTGGGCACTCCATCAACCGCAGTGATATAAGGAAGGTTTATTTCTGTTTCAGAAGATGAGCTTAATTCAACTTTTGCTTTTTCAGCGGCTTCTTTCAAACGCTGTAATGCCATTGGGTCCTTGCGCAGATCGATGGCTTCATCTTTTTTAAATTCGTCAGCAAGCCAATCCATTACTACTTTATCAAAGTCATCACCACCAAGGTGCGTATCACCATTAGTGGATTTTACCTCAAACACCCCATCTCCCATCTCAAGGATTGAAATGTCGAACGTACCTCCCCCAAGGTCAAACACTGCTACTTTATGATCATGCTTGTCTTTATCCAAGCCATAAGCCAGCGCAGCAGCGGTTGGCTCATTCACGATACGCCGAACATTGAGACCTGCAATTTCACCGGCTTCTTTTGTAGCCTGGCGTTGAGCATCATTAAAGTAGGCTGGCACCGTAATTACTGCTTCGTTTACCTCATGTCCAAGATAATCCTCGGCGGTTTTCTTCATTTTCTGAAGCACCATTGCGGATATTTCCTGCGGCGTGTAAGGTCTGCCATCTATGTCAATACGAACAGTATTATTGTCACCTTTTACCACTTTATAGCTCCAGTGAGTGATCTCCTCAGTTACTTCATCATGGCGACGGCCCATAAAACGCTTGACACTTGTAATAGTGTTTTGCGGGTTGGTGATTGCCTGTCTTTTAGCGGGGTCACCTACTTTGCGTTCGCCATTTTTCAAAAAAGCCACTACTGACGGGGTCGTACGACGTCCCTCATCATTGGCAATCACCACCGGCTCGTTGCCTTCCATTACGGCCACACAGCTATTGGTAGTTCCAAGGTCAATTCCAATTATTTTTCCCATTGTTATAAAAATTTAAGGGTTCAGCCCTTGATACTCAATGATAGTGCCATGGGCTGACAGTGTGAAAAATTGGCAGAAACCGGGAAGTAAGAAGTCAACATTAAAAATTCAAAAACCTAATCGGAAAAACCTCACTTTTTTACTTTCTATTTTTAAATTTTGACTTTTAATTTGGATGCCAGCAGTCGAAACTCCGATTGAGCTTCGGTTGCGTCGCAATCCTTTCATCGTTCTTATCGCTGATCGGCAAATAAAGAGACTATGAATTCCTAACTTCAAACCTCAAACGAGGAACCTGGAACAGCATGGAATGGGTCTGGATCATACTCGGAATCGTTTTAAGTCTTGTCGGGATTGCCGGCAGTTTGTTGCCTTTATTACCCGGACCGCCCATTGCATATGTGGGCTTGCTTCTACAATTGTTTCGTGATCCAAATCCTTTCGATGCAAAAACCTATTGGATCTTTGGAGGAGTTGTTGTTCTGTCTTTGGTATTAGATTATCTGATTCCTATTTGGGGAACCAAAAGATTCGGCGGTACTAAATACGGTGTCTGGGGTTGCACGATTGGTTTTATTGCAGCTTTCTGGTTAGGGCCATTCGGGGTCATCATCGGGCCGTTCGTAGGAGCTTTTATTGGTGAGTTGATCGGTGGACAAGATTCAAAGAAATCATTTAAAGCAGCCATTGGTTCTTTTGTTGGTTTTTTATTAGGCTCATTTATGAAACTTGTTGTTTGCTTCCTTATAATCTACTGGATCATCGCCAGCATATAGCAATATTCAATAAAAGTTGATCCCGTTTGGATATTATTTTTGAAAAAACTTTTTATGGTCAGCACCATTTCTCAAAAATTAAAAATAAAAGCAGGTGATACACTTTTAACCGTGAATGAGCCTTCTGAATTTCAAAAAGGGTTAAAGGGATTACCAAATAGTGTCAAAGTGGTTGAATCAGGAAAGGATTATAACCAGGTGCACTGGTTTGTATTAAACCGCACACAGATGGAAAACCAGGTGAGTAAAGTAATGAAACTGGTAAAGCCCGGTATCATTGTTTGGGTTTATTATCCCAAAGGCACATCAAAACTCCAAACAGATCTTAATAGAGATAAAGGCTGGGATTGCTTACTTGCCGAAAGTGACAAGCTTGCCTGGATAAATTTGATCTCTTTTGATGATACATGGAGTGTATTCGGTTTTCGTGCAAAAACCGAAGCTGATAGAAAAATGGAAGCTAAACCAAAACCTGAACGTGAGATATTTAAATGGGTGAATCCACAAACCAAAGAGGTGAAATTGCCAGAGGATCTTGAGGCAGCTTTAAAGAAGAATAAAAAAGCATCCGAATTCTTTAATACACTCTCATTTACAAATAAAAAGGAATATATCGAATGGATCGTTACTGCTAAGCAGGAAACAACAAGGACTGACAGGATCAATGGAACGATTGAACGATTGGGTAAACACTGGAAAAACCCACGGAATATTTAAGCTAAGAGTCTCGAGGAGAAAAAGAGGTAAAGAGAAAGTTTCAAATTATTCCCTTCTTCTCTTTCTCTCATTTAACCTCTTAGCCTAACTTTATAATGATGAACTTAACCCACGATACCTACGTCAGAATAGTTAACGCCAAACTTTATATTGACGAGAACTATCATGAGCCGATCGATCTCGAGGTGGTATCGAAAAAAGCATTCCTATCAAAATTTCATTTCCACCGTTTATTCAGAAAAGTTTACAGGCAAACACCGCATCAATACATTACCAGAAAAAGGATCGACAAGGCAAAGAACCTGCTGGCTGAAAACAAACCTGTAAATGAAGTATGCAGTGAAGTTGGATTTGAAAGTATCGGGTCATTTAGCATTTTATTTAAGAAGGAAATTGGCTTCGCTCCTGCATATTACCGCCACATGGCCTGGCTAAAAAAGCAACAGGCAAAAGAACAACCAAAGAAATTTATCCCGCATTGCTTTATTGATTCGTATAAGCTGGATCGGTAATACCTTACCGTTATTCACAAGTCACCATTCACCATTCACAAACAAAGCAAGATTCAATAAGTCTTTGGCTTTCGTCTCCTCTTACCTTTATTAAAATTATTAACCATGAAACTAATTACGTACTTATCTTTTGCTGGCAATTGCGAAGAGGCTATGAACTTCTATAAAGAAGCATTAGGGGCAGAAATAATAATGGTTTCCAAAATGGGTGATAGCCCGATGGAAGTTCCCGAAAACTTAAAAGACAAAATAATGCATGCCCGCATGCAGATCGGAGAAAATGAACTCTACATGTCCGATACTTTTGATCCATCTTCAATCACGAAGGGCAATAATGTTAGCCTCTCTATCCAGGTGGATGATACCACTCAGCTTGAAAAATTATTCACGAGACTTTCCGCCGGCGGCACTGTTACCATGGGACTGCAGGATACATTTTGGGGAGCAAGGTTTGGGATGTTCGTTGATAAATTTGGCATCAACTGGATGTTTAATTGCGAACTGAAAAAAGAACCTGTGTTTAATTGATCATCTTCAAAAACTTCCCTCAAACTTTTCAAATTATGATAACAAGACTTTCCCATACTTCACTATTCGTATCAGACCAGGACAAGGCCTATGATTTCTATGTAAAAAAACTTGGTTTTAATGTACACAAAGACGCAAAAATGGATAATGGCTTTCGGTGGCTTACCGTAACTGCACCCGCAGCACCGGATCATGAAATAGTTTTACTTCCTGCAAATTCAGAAATGAATGGCTTTGACCAGGACGTCACTGATGCATTGAAATTATTACTCGATAAAGGTGTAATGGGCGCCGGCGTTCTTGAAACAAATGATTGCCGCGCTACTTATGAGGAATTGAAAGCAAAGGGTGTTCAGTTCAAATCAGAGCCAAAAGAACAGTTTTATGGCATCGAATGCATTATAACTGATGGCTGTGGTAATTGGTTTAGCATGACGCAACCAAAAGAGATGTAAATAAAAACCCGGTGGCAAGACGGTTCTTATTTTTTATTACTCACTGCCTTGCCAACCGGGAAGATGTTTCAAAGAAAATTTATTTTTTCTTAGTGTCTTTGTCCAGATAAACAACTTTGGCAGTCAATTTTTCCTGTAATTCGAGAAATAGAACCAATGCTATCACGGTTTTAGTTTTGGTGTATAAAATTCATTCAACTATTGATTGATCATTATTTTAGTGCTGAATCGGTGCCCGTTTTCTGCAACGGCCGTAATAACATACATACCTGCCTGTAACCCCGCCAATTCTAATTCAGCCCGTTGATTCTTTATAGTTACAGATTGGTGTTTTACTGTCCGGCCTGCAACATCAATAAATTTTACAAATAACTTTTCCCCATCATTGTCGTCAATCATTAAGGTTGCATTATTCCTCGCAGGGTTTGGAAATATCGCCAGCTTATTATTATTCTTTCCGTATATAACCCGGCGTACAGATGAATACGCGGCTCTTCCATTAATGTCAACCATTCTTAAGCGGTAATAATTTATACCATTGACTGGATCCTGGTGAATAAATTTATACATATGACCTTGCGCTGTATTTCCCTTAGAAAGCGTTTTACCAATGGCCGCAAATTTTTTTGCATCAACAGAATGCTCTATAATAAAGTAACTATTGTCAGATTCAGAGAATGTATTCCAGTTTAATAAAACGGTTTCGTCATTTTGTTTTGTTGCTGTAAAATCACCAAGTCTGACGTCAAGTACAACACACGGAATAATTTTTGTCGGAATTTGTACTGCATTAAGATATAGCCTTATACCATTTATTTCAGCCTCGTTTATAGTATTTGTAGCAATGCAGGTGTGACAATCATGGGTATAGTATTCATGGTTACCAAGGTAAAAAACCATACTACCCAGGTCATTAGTTATTTTTGAAGCGGTAGCGACATAATAATAATCATCGGCAGCAGTTCGCTTGCAACTGGTAACCGAATACCAGTTATTAGTCGTGGCGCTGGTATACCGCCACATTTGAAAGGCTCCACGGGTTCTCGGTCTGAATATCCCTTCGTATTGCGCATAAGCCATATCGGGATTATCATAGTAAACGTTATTGTTGAAATTGTTTAAGTTCCCGAAACCATCACCGATTGCAGGTTCATCCACCGAGCCCGTTATCGATTGGTAGCGGCTGAGTGCTTCAAAGGTTTCAATCCCCTCACATTCGGCAAGAAAATTACCTCCGGCAGAAACTATAAAATTATAAATTGAATCCCTGGTATAGGTATCAAGTTCCGTTGACGCAACGTGAGGTTCAGTAACAATTGTATAACAGCCCGCAATAATTCCAGAGGCATTTGACAAGCAGTCATAATTAAGTGTTGGCGTTGAAGCCATTTCGAGAAAATTTCTGTGGATGTCACACGAATCATGCACTAATGCTATTCTTGGTGGATTTGACAAAGTATAACGAACATCAACATTAACAGCCGCGGTAAGTCTGTACACCTTTACCTTGCAGCTATCTGGTAAAGTAGAATTAAACCATTGTATCAAATAATCTGCCCCCAATGTATCTGAAGGAAAAATAACGAAAGGCCCGGCCCTGAAATTTAGTGATTGGGCGGCAACATATGTTGGATAAACTCTTTCGGCCGTTCCGGTAAAATCAATGTCGTCCTTTGCTTTGCCGGTATTTATAACCCAATTAATATTGATAGCAGCATTCCTGAACAGTGTTACAAGACCATATGCTTTCAGATTAAAGAGATAAGTTCCCGTTGCGGCATTAATAGTACTCGTCGCCTGGTTAGTATTATCCATTGCAATCACCAGCGTACCCGCCGGAGCAATTTGAGTATTTGCGGAAGCTCCGGGTATATCCTGTCCGGAGGAGAAATTTATTTTTCCAATAAGCAGGACTAAAAAAATGATCCGCACGGTCCGATACAACTTTCCCATGATAACAGATTTAATGAAATGTAAATTTCATCATGGACACTGAACTTCAATAAAAGGATATCAGGGGGATACTTGGATACGGGAGGTGGAGATAAATAGCAGTACAAATTACAGAACAATTGGACATCATACAATCGTAGAATTACTGGTTTGTTAAAAAACTTATTCCATGGTTTCGTTCATTTCCGATTAGGAGTATTTTTATGCTATGTTCAATACCTTGAAACCCTTCACCATTATTTTCTTTATTACATTGGTAGTCGCCTCCTGTTCGAATAAAATCATTCCCGATAAACCCTTTCTCTCCAAAACGAGTTTCAAAATGGATTCTTTACCTGAATCGGAACTTAGTATCCCCATCCAGGTTAACATGAAACCTTTATACCAGCTTGCAGAGAAAAATGTCGGAATGGTTTTTACCTCCCCAAACTGGCCAGAAGACTGGGTCTCGATCGATTGTGCGAATCGGTATAAATACCAGTTTCGAAGAGGCCCTTTGCAGATCAGTGCTGCCGGGAACTCGATGAATTTAGGATTTACCGGTTTCTATAAAATCATAGGATCAACAAGAGTTTGTCTTGGGAACACTGTTGTTTCACCCTGGACGCCGGCCTGTCGTTGTGGTTTTGATGAAGGAGAAAGAAGAGTAAATGTCGGGTTTGTAAATACCGTCAATGTATTATCCGACTATAAAATAAATCTAAATATAATCAGGCAGGAACCTGTGCCTCTTGATAAATGTACAGTTTGTGTTTTTGGTGTAGATATTACAAACCAGGTAATGAAAGGCTTAAAAAGTGAACTTGACCTTGCAAAAAAAACCATCGAAGATTCATTTGGGGTCGTTGATCTAAAACCACAGGTGCAACAGTTGTGGAATAAACTAAATGTGTCCTATGATCTTTATGGCCTGGGCTGGTTAAAAATAAATCCGCAAAAGATAAGGCTTACAAGGATGTTTGCCCACAATGATTCGCTTAACATTTTTCTTGGAATGACAGCGAAACCGGTTATTAGTTTTGAAAAATCTGCAGACCTGATGACACTTGTTCCTAATATTGATAATTCATTTTCAAAACCCGGCTTTAATATTTTTCTGGACGCGGTTTTGAACTATGATTCATTAAGTACTATTTTAAATGCACAATTGAAAGACAAAGAATTTAATCTTGCAAAAGGCAAAAACATAATTGTAAAAGACTGCCGTATCTATGGAACCGGAAATGAGAAACTAATTATCAAAATGAGTTTTACCGGCAGCAATTCAGGCGTTGCGTATTTTACGGGCAAGCCTTTTTATGATGAAAAGAAAAAAATAATCGAGGTTCGCGACATTGATTTTGATGTAAAAACAAAAAATCTTTTTCTGAAATCGGCCGACTGGCTCTTTAATAAACGAATTACAAATGAAATTGCCCGTGTGTCAAAATTTGACCTCTCAACTTATGTTGATACAGCAAGGACTTTGATCAATCGCCAGTTAAATACAGAATGGATCAAAGGCGTGAAAAATACCGGAAACATAAATGATCTGAAAATTGTGGGTTTTTATCCGTTGACAGAACAATTCATTATTCGCAGCAATGCAAGCGGTGAATTGATGATAAAAGTTGATGCAATGAGTTTTAACCTGCAATGATCAATTTCTCTTTTTATAAGCACCAACCCTGGTTTTTAAATTCTTCCTGATATCAACATAGAACAGGTTGATGTCGAGCACATGGAGGTTCTCAAGCCTGTCAGGAATTTCCATTGAATCGGAATCAGGTGAAATAACTAATTTATTTGATCTTATTTGAGTCGATAAAACCTGGGGCTTAACAGAATTAAAATCATTGATCACTGCTCCTTTATGCATGGCACTTATGCCAATGGATTCTGTCGTTTTCCATGTGAGTGGATTAACCGTTTCCAATTCCGATCGTCCCAAAAAATTGAATTGTTGCCTGAAATCTTCGGTGAAAGTATTCCAAGCTACATAGCAACCCGTTTGGTTTTCGTCTCCGCAAACAGAAATTTTTAATTTGCCGGTTTTTACAGGCGGTATGCCAATGATATATGCCGCAACAAGTCTCTTTTCTAGCTCCGTTCCTTCTATCAATTCCTTTATCAGCCTCACAGCATGCTGTGATCCCTGGCTGTGAGCGGCGATAAAAAACGGTTGACCCCTGTTCCAATGAGTAAGATAATATTGAAATGCCTTTTTAATATCGGTATAAGCGGTATCAAAAACTTCCTGGAATCCACCAAGCAGGCTCATATAAGCCGAATAATTTGCCTGCCTGTATCGTGGCGCAAATAACCTGAATTCATTAAAAGCTGATGCCTGGTTCAAAATTGTTCTGTTGTCAGTACGATCATTCACGGTTTCATTATCTAAGTCAGCATTCATCTGATCATTTACTTTCCTCATATAGGTAGTTGGATGAATGAAAAAAACATCTACCGTGCTATCATAAGAATACCCCTTGCGCAGAGGTTTGGGAATGCTGTCGGCATTGTCATGGATTGAAGGATGTGATGCCCAGTGACGAATATTTGAATAATCAGGAGCAGCGGGAGTTTTTCCTGGCCCGGTTAATTGATGCTCAATCTTGTTCCTTACCCCGTTTCCCTGCGAAAAGGATTGGATGAAGGAAGAAATTATGACTCCAAGTGATAAGGTGATCTTTACATGAAAATTCATAGGAAATTCCTTTGACATCAGATAGACGTAGCAAAAATGGATCTAGTTTACACGGAATGCAAATTTCTTTTGTGAAAAATAACTAAAAGCGACAACAAAAAAGGTCGTGGCGATCTTAGCGGGAAGCGGCCACCAGCCAAATACTTCAACAAATAGCTTTAAAAATCCATAGTTAAGCAAAATACAAACGAACACGACGCTCAGGTATTTACTCATCTGCACTCTTTTCCGTGTTGTAGCTGCTTCAGGAAAAACAACGTAACGGCTGAGGAAATAGCCGCTGATAAACGACAAGGGAAACGTAAAGAGAAACGCTGCGATGTGAGGACTTATGGCAAGTGACCCTATATGCACGATCTGCTTATGTAAAATGTAATTATGTGTAATAGTAAAAATTGTAATATCAAACAAAGTATTCGCGCCGCCACAGGCGGCATAGCGAAATGTTTGCTTGTCCATCACTTTATTAAAGGCCGGATAAAAAAAATCGATTGTCGCAATGATCCAATCCTTGATCTGGTAAACCACATCTTTCATGAACCGTCAAAGATACATGTTGCTTTTCGCAGATACAACCCGACGGGAAACTACTATTTTTGCAAACTTATAACAGCAACGATAAATTATTTTAGATGAGTATTGCAGATCAAATAAGAATGGCTTCAAAAACCGTCCTTGAAAAACTTTATAGTTTGTCCATTGAAGGAAAGGATATCCAGATAAATGAAACAAAACCTGAATTTGACGGTGATTATACACTCGTTCTTTTCTCTTTTATCAAACAGTTAAAAAAATCTCCGGAACAACTTGGCAGGGAAATAGGCGATGATCTTGTGCATAGTAACCCGGATCTTTTCACGTCTTACAATGTAATAAAAGGATTTTTAAATCTTATAGTCAAAGATGAGTACTGGACAGAATTTCTTGGAAAGAATTATGCAGATAAAAATTTTGGAAAAAAGAAAAGTACCGGTAAAAAAGTAATGGTTGAATATTCTTCGCCAAACACAAATAAACCGCTGCATCTTGGCCATTTGAGAAATAACTTTTTGGGATGGAGCATTGCTGAAATATTAAAAGCAAATGGAGCCGGCATCACAAAAACCTGCATTGTAAATGACAGGGGCATTCATATATGTAAAAGTATGATCGCCTGGCAAATTTTTGCTGATGGTGCCACCCCGGAAAGTACAGGTATCAAAGGAGATCATTTTGTTGGCGAATATTATGTAAAGTTCAATGATGAATATAAAAAGCAAATTGATGAATTGATCACAAGAGGCATGAGCAAGGATGAAGCGGAAAAAGAAGCTCCAATCATGAAGGCTGCTCAACAAATGTTATTTGATTGGGAGGCTGGTAAACCTGAGATTATTGAGCTTTGGAAAAAAATGAATGGCTGGGTATACGAAGGGTTTGATATTACATACAAACGTATTGGTAGTGATTTCGATAAAATTTATTTCGAAAGTAACACCTATTTGCTTGGGAAAGATATTGTAACCGAAGGACTGGAGAAAGGTGTCTTTTATAAAAAAGACGATGGTAGTGTATGGATCGATCTGACGGCAGATGGTCTGGACGAAAAGTTAGTAATGAGAAGAGATGGTACGTCAGTTTACATCACGCAGGATATTGGGTTAGCTGAACAGAAATACCACGAATACAAACCCGATGAAAGTATTTATGTAATAGGCGATGAACAGAATTATCATGTGAAGGTTTTGAAACTGATAGCTGAGAAAATGAATTTGCCGGGTGCAGAAGGAATTTATCATTTAAGCTATGGAATGGTTGAGTTACCTACCGGCAGAATGAAAAGCCGTGAAGGAACCGTTGTTGATGCCGATGAAATGGTTGATGAAATGGTTGCTATTGCTGGTAAGCATACTGAAGAATTGGGTAAAGTGAAAGATTTTACTGGTATTGAACTGAAAGAGCTCTATGACACGCTGGGTATTGGTGCATTAAAATTTTTTCTTCTTCGTGTTGATCCAAAAAAGAAAATGATTTTTAATCCTGAAGAATCGATCGATTTTCATGGGTTTACAGGCCCATTTGTACAATATACCCATGCAAGGATAAAATCTATCTTGAGAAAGGAGTTGACTGTTGTTAGTCAGCAGCCGGCAGTTGGCAGTCTTTTGAAATTGGAAAAAGGTCTTATTGTTAAGCTGGAACAGTATTCTACTATTGTTGAACAAGCAGCTGCAGAACATAATCCTTCTGTACTGGCTATTTATGCATTTGAACTGGCAAAAACGTTTAATGCATTTTATACTGAACACTCAGTAATGAATGCTGAATCTGATGAAAAGAAACAATTGCGACTAAAACTTTCTGAAATGACAGCTAATGTAATTTCTTCTGCTATGGGATTGTTAGGAATTAAGGTACCGGAAAGAATGTAAGCCATTCAACAATCATGCTGAGTAGCGATCAGTAAGTACAAGAGTGCGACCCTTCGACAAGTTCAGGGCAGGCTGCACAGAAGCTAAATAGTAATTCATAAGCTGGCTACCTGGGAATAAGCATCGACAATTAAGCAATGAACAAAAAAAAGCAAGCTGTTCAGCTTGCCTTTTGAATATTGTCAATTGCTTATTTCTTTATAATCCTGGCATCGATTTTTTCTGCTTATACACAGCAAGAGCCGGATCCATTTCAATTGCTTTATCGCAAAGTGCTACGCCTTTTTCCTTCTCTCCTTTCCTTTGATAACTCAACCCGATCATGTAAAGAGATTGCGCATTCGTTTTATCATAGGTAAGCACCTGGTCCCAATAATCGATCGCTTCCTGGTACTTTCCGGAATAATAATAACCTTCGGCTATCATATTCAGAATATTGAGATCACTTGGCTTCTTTGCAAGAATATCCTTTAAGATAGCCAGGGCTTCATTTAGCTTGCCCACATTCATATAAGCAATACCCAGATTCTCCATGTAATCATTATCTTTCTTATATCCTCTTTCACCGGCAAGCAAAATATATTTCAAAGCATCCTTATCTGAATTCATTGCATAGTGAATAAGACCCAACTCATAAACCCAGTTATTTTTATCAGGAGCCAGTGTTATTGCTTTTTCAAAATATGGAACTGAAAGCTTGTAGTTCATCATGTCAGCATAGCTGCGTGCTATCAGGTATGGCACTTCTGCATTTTTCGGATCTTCTTTTTCTGCTGCCTGTAAATATTTAATTGCTTCACCATAATCATCTTTGTCGTAATAGATCTTACCCAGATAATAACCAACCTTTTCATTGGGATCTGCCTTTTTCAATTTGTCTGCATAAAGGATCGCATCGTCAACCCGCTTTGTATTAAAAGACAGCGTCAAAAGTTGTTTGTACAATGTTGGTGATTTGTCACCCATTTGCTCAAGCTTTTGATACATTTCTCTTGCCTGTCCGTATTTATTCAGGCTCATTAGAACATCAGCAAGTTCAGTGACGATCGCTTTATCATTTGGATTATACCTATAAGCTTTATCAAGGTTTTTCCAAACCTCGAGTTTGCGTCCTGCTTGTTTTTCCGTTAAAGCTTTTTGATAGAAAACATTGGCACTGTCTGCCTGTGAGTAGGTTGCCGAAGCAACTCCAATGGTTAAGATGGTAAGTAAAATGTACTTCATAGGGAGAGATTTGGATTTCAAAAAAAATGGTCTTCCTGGTAAAAGTAATTTCTTAAGTTGGTAAATCATAGCCTTTAGCCTCAATATTTTATTACGTCAGAAATGCGAAAAAAATCACTTCAAAATGATGGCAGCTAATGGCGGGAGATTCAAAGTCAACTTATAGAGTTTTTGATCTTTATCAACCAGTTCCGACCTTATATCAGGATTAAAAACGTTACCTGTTCCCCAATATTTTGTTGCGTCAGAGTTGAAAATCTCCTTCGTAAAAGCCTTGTCGTAGACGTAAATATCCCAGTCATTTCTAACCACTGGTGTCAGATTGAGTACAATCAGGATTTCCTCTGTCTTCTTTTTGCCTTTACGTTTGTAACTAATAATAGATTCCGCCCTGTGATTTAGATCCACCCATTCAAATCCGTCAATGCTAAATTGATTTTGATAAAGCGCCGGCTCAGCCACCAATATTTTATTCAAATCGGCCACACAATCCTTTAGTAACCGATGACTGTCGTGTTGAAGCAAAAACCAATCCAATTCTGATTTATAATTCCACTCACTTGTTTGTCCAAACTCATCGCCCATAAATAAAAGTTTTCCACCAGGGTGCGTCCACATATACGAATAAAGTAAACGAAGATTTGCAAATTTTTGCCAGTCATCACCCGGCATTTTATAAAGCATTGGGCTCTTGCCATGTACTATTTCATCATGACTGAGTGGCAACATGAAATTTTCGTCATAAAAATACATCATGCTGAAAGCAAACTTATCCTGGTGGTGCGGCCGGTGAATTGGATCTATTTTAAAATAATCAAGGGTATCGTGCATCCAGCCCATCATCCATTTCATTCCAAAACCAAGTCCACCATTCCATGTTGGCTTTGAAACCCCTGGCCAGTCAGTTGCCTCTTCAGCTATTGTTTGAACATCGGGAAAGTCACGGAAGATCGTTTCGTTCAAATCTTTTATAAAGGCAATTGCTTCCAGATTACCATCACCGCCATATTCGTTAGGCTCCCATTGTCCATGTGTTCTTGAATAATTTAATTTGAGCATTGACGAAACCGCATCTACCCTTATCCCATCAATATGAAACAGGTCAAACCAGAACCTTGCGCTGCTTATAAGAAATGATTTTACTTCTCCCCTTTTATAATTAAAAATATAACTGTTCCAATCAGGATGAAAGCCTTTACGCATATCAGCATATTCATAAGTATGGGTACCATCAAACATGAATAAACCATGAGCATCATAAGGAAAATGTGAAGGCACCCAATCGAGGATAACGCCTATGCCCTGCTCATGAAAAGCATCAATCATTCGCATTAAACCTTGCGGATCTCCAAATCTTGATGTAGCAGCGAAATAACCGGTGCATTGATAACCCCAACTTCCATCAAATGGATGCTCCATCACGGGCATTAACTCTACATGCGTGAATCCCATTTCTTTTACATATGGAACTAACCTTTCTGTTATCTGGTCGTAAGTGTTGTAAGACTCCTCGTCATTTTTATCGGGTCGTTGCCAACTGGCCAGGTGCACTTCATACACACTCCAGGGCGCATCTAATGCATTATGCTTTTTTCTTGTCCTCATCCAATCCTTATCCTTCCATTCATAATACATATCCCATGAAATGGATGCAGTCTTTGGTCGTTTCTCCCAAAAGTTTGCAAAGGGATCGCCTTTATCTAATGCCCTGTTTTTATATCCGACAATATGGTATTTATAAACCTCACCCAGCAGAAAGGCTGGTATAAATCCTTCCCAGATACCACTTTTGTCCCAGCGGGGATAAAGTTCATGTATATGATTTGTCCAATCATTAAAATTACCTTTTACAGAAACCGAGCTTGCATTTGGTGCCCATACACAGAAGTAGACTCCCCATATATCGTTTACCTGGATAGAATGTGACCCAAACTTTTTATACAAAGAATAATGAGTGCCGTTTTGGAAGTTGGCTACATCATCATCAGTAAGGATCGAGTAATTCCAAACGGGCCTGGACGTATCGATAAAATTCACTTCTTCATATTTTTTCTTCACTGGGATTGATTTTGAGTCCTCGGCTTTTTGGTCATCATTTGTGGATTTTTTGTTGCTTTGCGTCATACGTGTTTTTATTTCAGCCTTCCGCTTATGGAATATACGACCCTTTAACGTAAAATTAGAAGCTATTTCTGTTAGAATTCAACCAGATGCATGAATTTAGCGGCCTGAACAACCCGACCTTTGAAAGCCCATTGATCAATTAACCTAAACATCTGTAACGGCCATGAGAAAATTAATTCTGGGTTTTATTTTAATTCTTATTACATCCACCGCATTTACTCAAACTCAAACGTTAAAAGGAACGCTGAAAGACACATCCGAAAACAGGAACCTTGTGAATACGGTAATTTCTGTGTTAAGTAAAAAGGATTCTGTGTTGGTAAAATTCGCCCGTGCCGATAAAAATGGAAGTTTCACAATTGAAGGAATCAAAGAAGGGAGTTATATCCTTTTGATCACCCACCCTTATATGGGTGACTATTTTGACAATGTTGAAGTAAAGGCAAACGCACCACTTGATCTTGGTAACGTTCATCTGACACCAAAAAGTAAATTGCTGGCTGAAGTGATAGTAAAGAGTGGCTCACCGATCAAGATCAAAGGTGATACTCTTGTTTATACCGCTGATAGTTTTAAAGTAAGACCTGGTGCAAATGTGGAAGAACTATTGCGACGGCTGCCGGGAATTACTGTTGATAAAAACGGACAGATAACAGCAATGGGTGAAAGAGTAACAAAGGTACTCGTGGATGGAGAAGAATTTTTTGGTACTGATCCCGGCATAGCAACAAAGAATATCCGCGCCGATGCCGTATCGGAAGTTCAGGTCTTTGATAAAAAAAGTGACCAGGCAGAATTCACCGGGATTGATGATGGGGTCAAGGATAAGACCATAAATCTTAAGATGAAAAAAATGGCGGGCTATTTTGGAAAAGTCGAATTAGGAGGAGGATTACCGGATAAATATGATAACGCAGCCATGATCAATCTCTTTAAGAATAAAAGAAAGCTGGCGGGTTATGGCATTATGAGCAATACCGGGCAAACAAATCTTGACTGGCAGGATGCACAAAACTATGGCGGTGGCCCTGATAATATGATGTCAGGAGTGACTGACGATGGAGGAATGTATATTAGTTTTGGCGGTAGCGGGGACGAAAATTATTCAGGCGGCAGAAATGGCATACCACAAAACTGGAATGCCGGCGTACACTTCAGCGATAAATTCAATAATGGCAAAAACAGCTTTAATAGCGGTTATAAATTTTCAAAAGTTATTTCACCGGGAACAACAAAAACTTTTTCTGAAACATTCTTACCAAACACTGCCCCCTGGAGCAGTAATAGTACATCTGATAACAGAACTTCAATAAACAAGCATGCACTGAATGCAACACTTGAATTTAATCTTGATTCAAATAATTCATTGAAATGGACATCAAGATTTAATAACAACTCCGGTCTTGCAGAAGTGAACTACTATTCTGAAACATTGGATGAACTGGATCAATTCATCAATAACACCTCAAGAAAAAGTAAAACCAACACTGATAAAAACAATGTTACTTCTTCCCTGCTTTGGAGACATAAATTCAAAAAATTAGCAAGAACACTATCCGTCAATACAGATTTTAACTGGAACCGTGTTAAATCGGATGGAATGCTGTATTCGCTGAATAACTATTATGATGACGGAGTATTTGATCGTCGTGATACGACCGATCAGCAGAATATCAATGACAATATTAACAACACGATCAATACCAAGATATCATATACAGAACCGCTAAAGAAAGATTTTTTTGTAGAACTCAGTTATGCGTTTATATACAGCAATAATCAAAGCGACCGGCTTACCAATGTAAAAAATATCAACGGCAAATACGAAGAGATGGTCGATTCTCTAAGTAATTTCTATGTGTTCAACCGTACGCAGAACACTCCCGGCATAAATTTCAGAATTAATAAGAAAAAACACAATATCACTTTTGGAACCGCGGTAGATTTCAACCAGTTCGAACAGAAAGACCTGACAAGAAACCTTACTACCAATTACAATTTTGTCAATTTTATTCCGCGGGCATCCTATACTTATAAGCTCAAGCCCAATGAGAGCCTTCGTATTAATTATAACGGTTCCACTACTGCACCTTCGCCAGAGCAGTTGCAACCAACACGTGTAAATACTGATCCGCTGAATATATATATTGGTAATCCAGGCCTTAAACAATCTTTCAGAAGTAATATTAACGCAGGTTATAACTTTTACAATGTATTGAAAGAAAAAAACATGTGGACCAGTCTCAATTTTGGATTTACCGACAATGCCTTTGTACAAAATAGCTTTGTCGACAGTGCCGGCAAAAGAACTTACCAAACAGTAAATGCCGATGGGAATTACTATGTGAATTTTTATTCTAATTATGGTTTTAAAATAAAAGGCTTCAGCTGGAGGAATGGCATTGGCCCCACTTTCAGTATGAACCGCAGCGTGGAATTTATTAATGGAGTTAAAAGCATTAATAATACAAAGCGATATAGTCTTGAACTCTCCACAAATAGTTACAAACCAGAAAAACAAAATGTATGGTTATCATCCACGTTTAGCTGGAATGATTCCAAATCATCTGTGAATTCAGCTGCGAGTGCTGATTACTGGTCGATAACTTTAAATGGAAGCGGCAGTAAAACAATTGCAAAGAAATTCGAAATTGGGTCAGACATTTCCTTACAAATGAGACAAAAAGATCCCCGGTTCCCGGATGCCAATAGTTTTACCACATGGAATGGATTTATCACCAAACGGTTTTTTAAAGAAAATCAATTTGAACTAAAGCTGCAGGTATATGATATTCTGAATGAGAACAGGGGTTACAACAGGAATTTCAGCAGCTATAGTTTTACAGAAACTTATTATGAAACACTAAAAAGATTCTGGTTGCTCACCGCCACATGGAATATCTCAAAGAATGGTAAGCCCGCAAAAATGTTTTAATTATCAAATTTATTCTAATGAGAAAAATATTTTTTTCAATAATTATACTCTCAGCTTTTTCGGCAAACGCCCAGCAATTTATCAGCACCGGCATGATCGAATATGAAGTAAGGATAAATAATCACCGCATGTTTGGTGATGGCTTTTTTGCTGAAATGTTTAAAGATAAAATGCCGCAATTCTCTACAACATATTATCGCCTGACATTTAATGATAATAAAACTGTTTACAAATTTGATCGCCTTAATGAAAAAGATAAATTACCATGGGGCTCCAATAATGCAGAAGATAATATCTGGTACAATGATTTCAATACTTCCACAAGGATAAATCAAAAGTTTGTTTTTGACCAAACCTATATTCTTTCAGATTCATTAATGAAATTGGATTGGAAACTTGTTCCCAACGAAACCCGGGAGATCGCAGGATTTGTTTGCAGAAAAGCACAGGCTATCATATTTGACAGTGTGTATGTATTTGCATTTTATACTGACGAAATAACTGTTAGTGGAGGGCCCATGGGTATTCATGGCTTACCCGGGATGATCCTTGGTATTACGATTCCCAGGATGTTCAGTAGCTGGATCGCAACAAAACTGCAGGTGAATGGTGTAAATACAAACATCATTACTGCGCCAACAAAAGGAAAAAAGAAACCTGCAGCAGAACTAAGACTTGCAGTGGAAAAAGTATCTAAAGATTGGGGAACCTGGGGCAGGCAATCGATCTGGAATATTTTTCTGTGATTATTTTTTTAGTTCCATTACCAATAAATATTTCTCACCGATCGTAAGCTTTGGTTCAAGGTTAAATGTAACGCCGGTTGCGACGTCGTATGCTTTCGTAAATCCCTGCATCCTTTCCGTAAATCTTGAAAGATCAATTGTAGCTGCCTG
>CBFGXP010000050.1:0-19969 GCA_965652775.1 uncultured bacterium | reverse complement strand
ATGTATTTTTTGCCACTGCTCTTTCCAGGTCAATTCCTTTTTTCGTTTCATCAAGTGTATTCTGAACTTTTTCTAAAGAGTATTCAGATTGCTTGATCTGATTTTTTTTCTGAAAGCCATCAAAAATGGGAAGGTTTACAGAAAGTCCTATAAGGTTAGTGTTATACCAAAACCAGGGTTTGGCACTGCCTTCCGAATTTCGCTGGCCGTTATAATTATAATTATAAAAAGCAGATACTGTTGGGTAATAGGAAAGCTTATAGCGTCGTATATCGTATCCCTGCAGTTTTACAGCGCTGTTCAGCAACTTGACCTCATTCCTGTCTTCGTATTTGAAATCGTCGTCTAATATTTCTGCTTTAATAAGATCCGGGCTAAGAACATCTTTTAAAACAACACTATCAGCCTGGGTGACTCCTATGTTTCTCTTCAATAATGCCATACTGATCGTTATTACATTTTTCAATTGGATCTCTGTCATCTTTGTATTATTCAGGCTCACCGTTGTTTTATCTATATCTAATTTTTCAACAAAGCCATTTTTAAACAATTCATTCATTTCCGTAGAAAGCTTTTCCAATCTTTTTATGCTTTCCTGGATATATAGCAATTGCTTCTGCGAGATCAAAACCGCGTAATAACTTCTATAAACTTCTTCCTTTACCTTGTCTTCAGTCACTTTTAACTGGAGCTCACTGTTAACTAACAATTCACCCCTTGCCTGCAAGCCTACAAATACCTGGGGCTCGAATAATAATTGATTGACACTCAGACCACCATTCATATTCCAGGGTGTTATAAAACTGAAATTGCGATATTGAAAATCACCTTGCTTGGTGATGGGGTTTCCAGCTCCATCTTTTACTCCCTCCGAGCGCAATACGTCATAGATCTGTACTTCGGATCCATCAGGAAATTGGATCTGTGGTAATGACAGGTAATGATTTCCCTGGAATGAGCCCGTTACCTGTGGCAATGCAAGCCCCGTGATCTCTTTGTTTTTTGCCTCGGCAATTTTGTAATCAAGCCTTGCATTTTTAAGATCGGCTAAATTTTTAAATGCTATGTCCACTGCTTCCTTTGCAGTGATCTGGTAAACCTGCGGCTGTTGCGGTTGCTGCGCTTGTATGTTTGCGCGGAAAAGGTTTACAATGATCATGGAGACCAAAATGGTTTTCGTTTTATATCTCATAGGTCATTTGTTTAATCGTTGTTGCTTATATTTTAGAATCAGTTTATATCCTTTTAAAGTAGCAAGCCCGTATAGAAAATGTTCAAGTATTTCCTGTTGAAGTTTCACCAGGTTGAATTTGGACGGAGGAAATAATTCGGTATTAAACCCAAGCATCAAAGTTTCCAGCCTGTATCGCACCATGATCTCTATTTCAATTTCAGGCCGGTATAATTCTTCTTTTATTCCCCTTTCAATATTTTTTTTGATCATCTCATAGAGAAACTTGTTTTTATGCTCAAGGAATTTTTTAAATCCCCCGGGATGGTACTTTTCCAGGTCATGCAACATAGAAGGATTCATATTCCGGAACATTACTTCTACAAATTCCATCACACGGAATATTTCTTCAATAGCGTTTGCTGAAACAGCAGCGTCTTTGGTACAGCATTCCTGCGAATAATGAATTTCATCCATTGCCACAGCATCCACCAGTTGATCTTTGTCAGTGTAATACTGGTAAATTGTTTTTTTGGACATGCCAAGCTGTGTCGCGATCTCATCCATCGTCACTGAGCGGATACCATAACGCCGGAACAACTCATCCGCTTTTTGCCTGATTCTTTCTTGTATTTCCATAATCTGTATTTCCTGATTATTATCGGAGGGGCACAAAACTAAGGAAACTTTATACGTTGCCAAAGTTTCCGTCCATATATTTTACCATCCCTCCATTTTTCTTTATCCTAAATTTGACACGGAGAAACTTTCGTTATGCTCAAAAGCTATATTCCAAGAGAGCCATTCAGGTGGAAAAAAGTCATTCAATATTTTTTGCAGGGTTTGTTGATCATTGCACCCCTTGCAATTACCATTTATGCCATTTATTGGGTTATTTCTACCGTAGATGGTTGGGTTCCAATATTTCGTGAGGCAATCAGGGATGCACAGGGCAACGTTCTCCGCTATGAGGTTAAAAATTATGGGTTGGGCTTTTTGATAATTCTTGCTGCCATTATTATTATCGGCTATCTCAGTTCATTCTTTATACAATCGAAAGTTTTTAACCTGTTTGATCATTGGCTGGAAAAAACACCGGGTATTAAATTTATCTATACAAGCACCCGTGATTTCTTTGAAGCTTTTGCCGGGGATAAGAAAAGATTTAATAAGGCCGTGCTTGCAAATGTTTTTGCTGAAGATGTTTGGATCGTCGGCTTCCTTACAGATGAAGAAATGCAAAAATTTGAATTAGGTGCGGATAAAGTTGCTGTTTACGTACCACAGGCATATAATTTTGCCGGCCAGCTCTATATATTACCCAGAGGGAAGGTCAAAAGGATCGAAAAAATTTCTTCAGGTGAAGCGATGAAGTATGCAGTAACCGGTGGTGTCGTTGATCTGACTGAAGACAAAAAACCTGAGTTGAAGAATTTGAATTAACAGGCGGATAGCTTTAAAATAAACAAGCTTCATTGCCAATGAGAAAAACTTTATCCTGCATCGTATTCTCATTTATTTCACTTCATGCTTTTTGCTGGGGCTTTTATGGCCATAGAAAAATTAACTACTTCGCTGTTTTCTTGTTGCCGCCTGAAATGATGCAGCTTTACAAACCGCAAATTGATTTTTTAGCTGAGCATGCAGTCGATCCCGATATGCGTCGCTATGTTATGCCTGAAGAAGGGCCACGTCATTATATCGATATAGATCATTATGGCGTTTACCCATTTGATGAATTGCCCAGGAAATGGAATGATGCTGTAGCAAAATTTTCTGAAGATACGTTGATGCAATATGGCATTATACCATGGTGGGTGCAGACGATGCTTCATAAACTAACTGATGCATTTAAAGAAAAGAATCAGGCAAGGATCTTAAAATTATCGGCAGAGATCGGTCATTACATTGCAGATGCACACGTGCCGTTGCATGCAAATAGTAATCACAATGGCCAGTTTACTGACCAAAGAGGCATTCATGGATTCTGGGAAAGCCGCATACCGGAATTACTTGCAGAAAAAGAATGGGATTTTTTTATTGGCAAAGCTGATTATATTAAAAACCCGGGAGATTTTATCTGGCAAAGAGTACTGGAAAGTGCAAAGGCATCAGATTCAGTTTTACGTTTTGAAAAAGAACTAAGCAAAACTTTTCCTGCCGATCAAAAGTTTTCATTTGAAGAAAGAAATGGTGTAACGATCCGCCAGTATTCTGCAGCCTTCTGTATTGCCTATGATAAGAAACTGGATGGTATGATCCAAAGAAGAATGCGTCAATCTATCTATGCAATTGCTTCTTTCTGGTATACAGCCTGGGTGAATGCAGGGCAGCCGGATCTAGGATCACTTTCAAACAAAGAACTTTCTGCAGATGATCGCAAAGAGCTTGAAGAACTGAATAATGCCTGGAAAAAAGGTACGATAAGAGGCAGGGACCATGATTAATGGCTTAAATCTTTTTTTCTTAGTGGCCGAACGTTTTGTTTAGGGCATCCCGCGGCAATTTTGTTTCTTTGCATCTTCAATTTTTAAAACCGTGAATACTACAACTGCAATGATCCATAATTTCGGAGCCGGTCCTTCTGTTTTACCAAAAGAAGTTTTTGAAGAAGCGAGCAGGGCAATAATTGATTTTAATAATACGGGCCTTTCTATTCTTGAGATTGGCCATCGTACAAACTTGTTTCAACCGGTAATGGATGAAGCAAGGGCATTGGTAAAAGAACTGATGGGTCTCGACGATGACCATGAGGTACTTTTCCTGCATGGTGGCGCTACAACCCAGTTCATGCAGGTGCCAATGAATTTGCTGAATGAAAACGAACTGGCTGCATATACCGATACAGGTGCCTGGGCTTCTAAAGCAATTAAAGAAGCAAAATTGTTTGGTCATGTTGAAATTGCTGGCTCCGCTAAAGAAACCAACTATACAACTATTCCAAAAGAATTATCTGTAAGCCCCACGGCGTGCTACCTGCATTTGACAACCAATGAGACGATTGCAGGCACACAATGGAAAAATATTCCCTATGACTGTGGTGTTCCATTAGTAGCTGATATGAGCAGCGATATATTAAGCCGTGTTCTTGATTTCAACAAGTTTGACATTATTTATGCCGGTGCACAAAAAAATATGGGCGCAGCCGGAGTTAACCTTGTTGTCGTAAATAAAAACATGCTTGGAAAAGTAACAAGACCGATCCCGTCTATACTTGATTATCGCGGTCATATAAAGGAAGGAAGCATGATGAATACGCCACCGGTATTTGCTGTGTATGTTGTTCTGCTGACCTTACGCTGGTTAAAGAATCTTGGTGGCATTGCAGCTATAGAAAGAATAAATAATGCAAAAGCAGAGTTGTTCTATTCAACGCTGGATAGCTTACCAATTTTCAAGGCTGTTGTTGCGAAAGAAGATCGCAGCTATATGAACGGCGTGTTTGTGATGAATGACGCTGCCTTGGAAAAAGACTTTCTTGATCTGTGTAAACAGGAAGGGATGGTAGGTATCAAAGGGCATCGCAGTGTGGGAGGATTTAGAGTTTCCATGTATAATGCTTTGCAATATGAAAGCGTGGTTGCAATAACTGACCTTATGAAAGATTTTGCAAAGAAGCATGCATAAATTCAGCTGTAATATCTTATCAAAAGAATTACTATTTACTGTTTATTAATTATTGTGTTGAAGTAATGTTTCTAATAATTAATAATCAATAATCAATTAATCAATGGCTATAATAAGACCCTTTAAATCGCTCCGACCCGGAAAAGAATTAGCAGAAAAAGTAGCTTCAAAACCCTATGATGTTCTTAATTCGCAGGAAGCAAAAAAAGAAGCGGCTGGCAACGATCTCTCATTTCTTCATATCACCAAATCGGAAATAGACCTGCCAGATGGAATTGACACCCATAGTCAGGAAGTATATGATAAAGCAAAGGTCAATCTTGAATCGTTTATTCAAAATGGAACTCTTTATTCGGAGGAAAAGCCCTCCTACTACATTTACCAGCTGGTAATGAATGGCAAAAGCCAGACAGGTTTGGTTTGTGTTTCTTCTGTCGAAGATTATTTTAATGATGTTATAAAAAAACATGAACTGACAAGACCCGAAAAGGAAAAAGACCGTATCGATCACATGCGTACGATCCGTGCACAAACGGGGAATGTTTTTATGGCCTATCGTGACGTGATGGAAATAAATGCGTTGATAAACGGGTGGAAAGCAAAAAATTCTCCGGAATATGATTTTACCGCAAGTGATGGCGTTAAACATACAGTTTGGGTGATTCAGCGTGATGATGTGATCAATTCTATCACGAATTTATTTGCAACCAAAGTTCCCAACACCTATATCGCTGATGGTCATCATCGTGCAGCGTCCGCGGCTAAGGTAAGCAAGCAATTACCGGATAGCGATGCCGCAAAATTCTTTCTTACAACCATCTTTCCTGAGAGCCAGCTCGCCATCCTTGATTACAACCGTGTTGTAAAGGATCTCAATGACTTGACAACCGAAGAATTTATTGGTGCATTACAGGAGGATTTTATGATCACTTATAGTCCTGAACCCGTAAAACCTGCGGTGATGCATGAGTTTGGTATGTATCTTGAAGATGAGTGGTATATTTTAACAGCAAGAGAAGGATCATACAGAACAGATCCGATCGGCGTTTTGGATGTTACGATTTTACAGAAAAATGTTTTAGACAAGATCCTTGATATTAAAGACCCAAGAACAGATACCCGTGTTGATTTTGTTGGTGGTATTCGTGGCCTTGAAGAGCTGGAAAAAAGAGTAAAAAGTGGCGAAATGGCAGCAGCATTCAGTTTATTTCCTGTTACAATAGACCAGCTTTTTGCAATTGCAGACAGTGGAAAGGTAATGCCCCCAAAAAGCACATGGTTTGAACCAAAACTTCGGGACGGTTTGCTTACACATTTGATCTGATGCTGTGAAAGAATCTATAATCTATTAAGGAAGCTCTATTACAACATCTCTTTTATTTTACTTTGCAGATGATTAAAAAACAATAATCAATATACTGATGAAAAAACTAGTTTTTCTCTTTTCGTTTTTTGCGCTCTCTTTTGCTGTTATTGCACAGGATGATCCGAAAACGCTTCACCAGACTGCCCGTGGTTTTATGGCGCAGGCGGATTGGGATAATGCCATTCTTGTATTGAATCGCTTATTACAAACTGATAAAAATAATCTTGAGTACAATAAAGACCTGGTTCAATGTTATTATTTCAAGCGGGATTTTGAAAAAGCAGTTGAAGGTGTAAAAGCAATTGTGAATCGTGATGATGCGGACGTGATGACATTTCAAATAGCCGGAAATGTCTACAAAGCACTTGAAGACCCCAAAGAATGTGAGAAGATCTATAAAGCGGGGTTGAAAAAATTCCCAAAGAGTGGTCCAATTTACAGTGAATACGGTGAATTACTTTGGCAAAAGAAAGACTATAGCGCAATTGATCTTTGGGAGAAAGGAATTGAAATTGACCCTGCTTTTGGTGGCAACTATTACAATGCCGCACTCTATTATTTTTATACAAAAGACAAAGTTTGGAGTCTTATCTACGGTGAAATTTTTGTGAATATGGAAAGTCTTAGCCAGCGTGGCGCCGCAATGAAAGAACTCTTATTTAAAGGTTATAAGGAAAAACTTTTTAAAGAAGCTAATTTGATGAAGGGCGAGGAAAATAATAAAAGTGCTTTTGCAAAAGCATTTCTGGAAGCGATGAACAAACAATCGGCACTTGTTTCAAAAGGGGTAACAACTGCATCTCTTACGATGGTACGAACAAGATTCATTCTTGACTGGTATGAAACCAACGCGGCAAAATTCCCGCTTCGTCTTTTCGATTATCACCAGCAATTATTGCGGGAAGGAATGTTCGAAGCCTACAACCAATGGCTGTTTGGCACAGTAGAAAACTTAACAGCTTATGATAGCTGGACAAGGTCGCATGCTGATGAGTATAAAGGATTTGTAGCTTTTCAAAAAACCCGTGTTTTCAGAGTGCCCCCCGGACAGTATTACCAGGCAAAAAATTAAACTCTTTGGTCCCGATTACATCGGGACTTTTTTATTCTTTGGATTTTTACCTAATTTGTTCAGGATTCATTTTGCCATTTTTTGAATCGATAAAATTTTTTGCTGATGCAAAAACCTACACGATTATTTGATTGCCTGGAGTATCAACTGAAAGTACTTCCCCTGCCTGATATGTTTGCGGCCAAAGAGGGCGGCGTATGGGAAAAATTCAGCACATCAGAAGTAAATGATATTGTAAATCAAATTGCTTCAGGGTTACTTCATCTCGGCATTTCTCCAAATGATATGTCAACTGAAAAAAGAGATAAGGTTGCGATCATTAGTAAAAATCGACCCGAATGGTTAATGATCGACCTGGCCGTTCAAAAAATTGGAGCTGTATTGGTACCAGTTTATCCCACCATTAATGTAAACGAGTTGCAGTTTATATTAAATGATTCACAGGCAAAAGTAATTTTTGTAAATGACGAAGAACTTTTTCTGAAAGTAAAAAGCATTAAGGACTTTGTTCCCTCACTGCAACATATTTTTACTTTGGAACATGTAACCAATGCAACGTATTGGGAAGATTTTCTCAAACCGGCAACCGCCGAAACGCAAAAAACAATAGAACAACTGTCTGCCAAGATCAATCCCTCAGATCTTGCCACAATAATTTATACATCCGGAACTACCGGTACTCCTAAAGGAGTAATGCTAAGTCATCATAATGTAGTGAGCAATGTGGTCGACAGCAATTGCGTATTTGAAGAAATTGGTGTGGAAGGCAAAAGAGCGTTGAGTTTTTTACCATTGAATCATGTTTTTGAAAGAATGGTCAGCTACATCTATATCTATAACAGTGTGTCGATCTACTATGCTGAAAACATGGAAAAGATCGGCGAAAATCTTAAAGAAGTAAAACCCTTAATATTTACAACAGTACCCCGCCTGCTTGAAAAGGTATATGAAAGAATAATGGTAAAAGCAGCAACCCTTACAGGCACAAAGAAAAAATTATTTGACTGGGCGTTGGGATTGGGTTTGAAGTATGACATAAATAAGAATATGGGAGTTTGGTATAACCTGCAATTAAGCCTGGCCAATAAACTGATCTTTAGTAAATGGAGAGAAGCATTGGGTGCCAATGTAAAAGCGATCGTTACAGGTTCCGCGGCCTGCCAGGTAAAATTATTAAGAGTATTTACCGCGGCAAGAGTTCCGATACTGGAAGGATATGGACTTACTGAAACATCGCCCGTAATTAGTGTCAACAGAATGGACCCTAAGCAAAGAATGTTTGGCACGGTCGGAACTTTGATCGACAATGTTGAAGTGAAGATCGCGGAAGACGGCGAAATTCTATGCAAAGGTCCTAACATTATGATGGGTTATTATAAACGTCCTGATTTAACGTCCGAGGTTTTGAAAGATGGGTGGTTTTACACTGGTGATATTGGTGTTATGATCGATAATAAGTTTTTAAAGATCACTGATCGCAAAAAAGAAATATTTAAGACCTCCGGTGGTAAATATGTTGCTCCGCAACCGATAGAGAATAAAATGAAAGAGTCAAAATGGATAGAACAAATGATGGTAACGGGTGCTGGTGAAAAATATACAGGAGCCTTGATCGTCCCGGCATTCGGTGCAATAAGCGAATGGGGCAAAGAAAATGGGATCCAGTTCAACGGAAATGAAAATATTATCAGGAATGAAAAAGTAATTGCCTTAATTAAAGATGCAGTAGAACGATACAATCAAAACTTTAACCAGGTAGAACAGATAAAAAAATTTGAATTATTGCCCCGTGAATGGAGCGTAGAAGGTGGTGAACTCACTCCTACCTTAAAGCTGAAACGCAAAGTAATACAGGAAAAATATAGAGATGCAATTGAGAGGATATATTCTTAGTTTTCTTTAGCATTCCAATCATAATTTATCGCTGCGCTCTCTCACTTTTTTTAAATCGCTCATTTCAATTATTTTTAAAGATGCCCCCGGGGTTTTTAAAAATAAAAGGTCGTGCTGCAAGGGTGTGGCAAAACCTGAAACAAGGAATGTCTCTTGCATGGGTGGCCTCGCCAAAATTGCTCATACGCTACACGTTACTCGGGATGTTCAATTCGGTCATCCCTCCTTTCCAGGTTTGGATGGGTGCCGTGCTGGTAAATAAGATTGCTGAATCCCGCCTTCATTCGCTTGAATTTCGAGACATGTTACCAATCCTTATCGGGCTCTGGGCTTCATTTATCATTCAAAGAGCCATTGGATCATATATTGGTTATGGAAGAAATTTGTATGTAAGAAGAGTGGAATTGGAAGCGGAACGTCGCTTACTTGCCAAGGCATCAAGGGTTGACCTGGGACATTTTGATAATTCCGATTGGCATGATCGCCTGGCAAGAGCGAAACGGGATGTATCATGGAGACCCGGGGACCTTACATGGTCAGTGCTTGGTTTATCAGGAAATATTGTCACAATAATTTTAATGGCCGGCTTGCTGGCGAGTCTTCACTGGCTGCTTGTGGTCCTGGCATTAGCCACTTCTTTATTATCCTTACTGATTGAGAGCCGTGTTACCACCCGTCTCTATAAATATTTTTACCAGGAAACCCCTGAAGAAAGAGAAAGAAATTATATCGGGGATCTTTTAATTCAACCCAGAACAACAAAAGAAATAAAAGCCTATGTGCTTGCCGATTATCTATTAGAACGGCACCAGGATATTTCGGACCGTCTTTTTAAACAAAGAGCAAAGATGTACCAATCTGGAGTAAGAATATCAATGATAAGTGGACTCGTAACAGGAACAACCCTTGCATTAGCTTATTTATTTGTTGCACTGCGTGGTATTGAAGGAACGATTGATCCGGGTGGTGTGGTATTAGTGATCGGTGCATTTTCATCAGTGGCTGGAACACTTGGACAGATCTCACAAACTTTCGTTGCCGTTGATCAGCATACAAGGTTCCTTGATGATTATTTCTCCTTCCTGAAAATCGGTGCATTAATTCCTGTGCCGGAAAAACCATTCGCTATTCCTGAAGGAAAAATTGATGGCGTCAGTTTTGAAAACATAAGCTTCCATTATCCGGGAGGTCATGGTGAAGCAGTTGAAAATTTAAGTTTGAATATCCGAAGTGGAGAATTAATGGCATTAGTGGGTGAAAATGGTGCGGGGAAAAGTACGCTTGTTAAATTATTGCTTCGCTTTTATGATGTGCAAAAAGGATCTGTAAAAATTGGTGGTATAGATGTAAAAGATATGGATCCAGAAACGTTGCGAAGTCGTATTGGAGTTTTGTTCCAGGACTATGCAACTTATGAACTTTCCATCAGGGAAAATGTAATAATGGGCTGGCCTTACAATAAAGAGTCTGATGATGAACGGGTGATGAAAGCATTAAGAGATTCACGAAGTGAATGGCTGGTAAAAAAAATGTCGAACGGTCTGGATTCAAAAGTGGGGAGACTATTTGAAGGTGGTCATGATCTTTCGGGTGGGGAATGGCAACGCCTTGCATTAGCAAGGATCATGTATCGCAATGCAGATATATGGATCCTGGATGAACCAACATCGTCACTTGATCCGGAAGCGGAAGCATCCATCTTTGCCGAGCTTAAAGAAAATTTAAAAGGCAGGATTGGAATTGTGATCTCACACCGTTTTTCGACCGTTCGCATTGCAGATCGCATTGCTGTTATTGATGAAGGCCATATAAAAGAACTCGGCACACACCATGAATTACTAGCTGCAGGAAACACTTATGCAAGATTGTTTGAGTTGCAGGCGTCGGGATATCGTTAAATCACGCTTATTTAAATAAAGTTTACACTCTCAACAAGGTCGAAAACACTTAAAAAAATTTTTGAGAAATATCTTAATAAAAAGGCCGGCACAGCGTTAGATAAAACATAAAAGTTGAGTTTTTTAGTTTCAGGATAAGAGACTGTTATATATCCATACCAAAGAAAAAAACCATTTTTCGTGCCATCTGTTTATTGCCAACAAAAAATATTTAACAAAATCTTGTTTCTTTTGTCACATAAGGATAAAAGTTACTCATTTTCTTTTCTCCTATTTTTCATCGTTGGTATGATCTCTTTTTGCTCCGGTAATGCACAATTTGTTCTCGACAGTTCGTATATAAAACGTTTTGAAAAAGAAAATGATGTTGAGGTATACACCGGTGTAACAAAAACTTCTTTCCGTTTCCGCGAATTAGCCAATGATAATTTTGTCAGCCAGCATAAACTATTTGCTAATACCAGCGCTTACACCGGTTTTACAATTGACTATAATTGGCTATCGATTGGTTTCTCAAAGAATATCCCCAATACTTCTGTTGCGAAGCAGAGCACTTCAATTAAAGCCGTAAGTCTTCATCTTCGTAAAACCCATGAAAAATTTCTATTCGAAGCCGGCACCGACAAATACCGGGGATTGATACTGCAGGTCAACAAGCGTCAGGGGGAATATGCGTATTATGATGATCTGAATTACAGAAGCTACTTTACCCGGATCACTTATATCTTCAATGCAGAAAGATTTTCTTTGAATGCTGCAAGGAATTATTCGCTATTGCAGGCCAAAAGTGCTGGTAGCTTTATGGCAATAGTGTCACCTTTCTTTCAGCGTTTTACTTTAAAAGGAGGATCCACGCAATTTGAAGAATCGGATAGTGTATTTCTCACGGCAATTAGCAAAAAACCTACCTCCGTTAACCTATTGGTGAGCGGTGGATATACTTACAATTTTGTATTTAATGGTGCATGGAGCATTAACCCGGGTGTATTCATGGGACCGGCTGTCCAAAAAAATCTAAAACCAAAAGAGGGTCAGTCATTAAAACTTATTGCTAATTATCAGCTGGTGTTAAATGGCGGATATAACGGCCCGCATTTTTATTTTCATGTAAATGCAGTCTATAATAACAACACTTATCATTTTATGAATTCCAAAATGTCAATTCATAATCGTGGGGTAAGTCTTACCTGTGGTTACAGGATGGGAAAATTAAAAAACAAAATATTCGGCGTGCTTTGAAGACAGTAAGATCAGGAGGAAAATAGAACGGTTTGATTCTATTGTTAACCTTCATGCTTTACACCTTCCTTTACACGAAATACATGAAGCACATAAGGGAATATCGCATCAATAGTTTCGGCAACACCTTTTGGAGAACCGGGAAGTGTAATAACCAACGTATTTTTTATAAACCCTGCAACGCCACGGGATAGCATTGCATAAGGAGTTCTTTGTTGACCGTAGTTGCGGGCAGCTTCCATGATGCCGGGAATTTCCCTGTCAAGCAATGGAGCAATTGCATCAGGTGTAACATCTCTTGCTGATAATCCTGTGCCACCCGTTAAAAGAATAAGATCATAATCGTCTTTACTCAAGTGTTTTACTTTTTCCTGTATAGTAGGAAGATCATCAGGAATAATTTCCTGATGAGTCACAGACAGTTTCAGTTGTTTCAGCTTTTCAATAATGGTTTTACCACTCTTGTCTTCTCTTGCACCAGCGGCAACGCCATCAGAACAAACAATGACAGCGCAACGAAGATCATTTGATTGCTGATCTTTAAAATCTGTTTTACCGCCTTTTTTTGCCTCAAGTTTAATTGTTGAAATTTCAATCCCCTTATCAATAGGCTTCAGCATATCATAAATCGTCAGCGCAGTAATGGCGGCGCCATGCATTGCTTCTACTTCAACTCCTGTTTTATATATAGTATGAACTTCAACTGTGATAATAATATTTAAACCATCCAACGCATGAGTAATAGAAGAATATTCAACCGGCAATGGATGACAATCAGGAATTACATCACTTGTTTTTTTGATAGCAAATAAACCTGCGGCTCTTGAAAATTCATATACGTCACCTTTAGGGACGGTTTTATTTTTTATTGCATCAATTGTTTCTTGTCTGGAAACATTGACAATTGCCGTAGCAATCGCTTTGCGGAGACTATTTGATTTATGAGTGATGTCGACCAAGGGATTATTGATTATTGATTACTGATTATTATTTCACAATCGAAAATTTCTTCGGCCTAAGTCTCCCCTTCAGGGGGACAGGGGGTTTTCTTTCCAATGATACGTGTCATCTGTTAACAATTCTTTTCCCCAAACAGGCAGTTCTGCTTTTAATCTTTCCACAGTTTCTTCGCAGGCATCGATGGCCGCTTTGCGATGTGCCGATGATGTAAACACAAACAAACTGATCTCACCAGCTTTTACAATGCCCAAACTATGATATACATGCATACATGTAAGATCATATTTTGCAAAAATCTCCTCACGGATAGTGTACATTTTTTCCAACGCCATGTCTTCGTATGCGGTGTATTCTATTGAAGCTACCTCTTTACCCTCGATCTTATCAGCTCTTACCTGTCCCAAAAAAATACTATGCCCCCCGATATCAGTTTTACTTTTATGCTTTTCAATACTGTCGGCAATAAAAGATGCCGCAATTGGCCCTTGCACAAAAATGTTCTTTGGTTTTCTTTCTTTCACCATTTAATCTTTATTGTTTTTGGGTCAGGTGGAACTTACGTTTCATACTGTTTGTTGCTGTTTCTTCCATTCTATAATTCCACCGTGAAGACTGTAAACCCTCTTACTATTTCCAAAAATACCGGATAAAATCTTTGCTGCCTGCAAACTCCTTTTACCAGATTGACAAAAAGCGATGACAGTATCAGCTTTTAACAATGAAGTACTATCCGCTATTTGTGCCAAAGGGATCCTAATATTGGGAAATTCATGCGCTTCCGGCAACTCATGTAACTCTCTTACATCAACAACATCAACATTTCCCTTTTCAATCAAACTATTAAATTTATCAATATTTATCTCTGCATTTGAAATTGGCGAAGAGCAGAGCCAGTTATAATCTGTTTTCAAAAATTCAGTCTCATTCTTTGGAATCAGCGAACGGGTTTCTTTTCTTGCAGATAAATTTAATCTATACGTTTCGTTATTAAGTGCATTATAAGTCAACAGTTGATTGATAAGTGGCTCGCCAATTCCTGTGATCAGCTTTATTGTTTCATTTGCCATCATGGTCCCGATAATACCGGGCAACACTCCTAATACACCAGCTTCAGCGCAATTAAGCACCTCACCATCTTTAGGTGGATCAGGAAATAAATCTCTGTAATTAACGGCTTCATTACTCCCCTTTAGGGGTTGGGGGTTGAAAACACTTACCTGTCCCTCAAATTGTGAAATAGCACCATACACCAATGGCTTATTCAGCAAGACGCAGGCATCATTGATCATATATCTTGTAGAAAAATTGTCCGTGCCATCAATAATGATGTCAAAATCATTAATAAGTGTCAGTGCATTTTGAGTAGCCAGTCTTTGATTGTAAGAAATGATCTTTATTTCAGGATTCAGTTGCTGTAAAATATGTGCGGCCCGTTTTGCTTTCGACAGCCCGATATCATTCACTGAATATAAAACCTGCCGATGAAGATTATTCAATGCAACTACGTCATCATCCACAATGCCAATGGTGCCAACACCTGCAGCGGCGAGGTATTGCAAAGCCGGGCAACCCAACCCACCAGCACCGATCACCAATATTTTCGCTTCTAACAATTTTTGCTGGCCCTCTTCACCAAATTCCGGCAAAATGACCTGGCGATGATAACGTTCATATAAATTTTGTTCACTCATTTTTATCCACCTGAAAATGGTGGCAGCAAGGCCACCATACTTTTTTTATTTAACACAGTGTTTTCGGTTATCACGTGTTTATCGACGGCTATTACATATTTTGTAGTTGCCAACTCAGGATATTTTCTATTTAAAGAATCTACCAGGCTATCAGTATCAGCCACATTGTCTATAGAAACTGACCCCCCGGCTATATCTGCAAGCTTGCCAAACAAAATAATTTTTACACTCATAATCTAGTAACAGGAGAACAAAATTACTTAGACTGTTCCTAATAGCATATTTAAAATTTACCTTTGGACAAATTGTAATTATGGGTAAAGAACACAGCCAAATCACCCTGGAGCACAAGGAATTTATTGAAAATCAAAAATTGTTTTTTGTATGTACTTCGCCGTTGGATGCAAACGGCCATATTAACCTTTCCCCTAAAGGATTTGATTGTTTTCGGGTTCTCTCGCCGACCAGGGTTGGCTACCTCGATATTGTGGGAAGTGGTAATGAAACATCCGCACACCTTTTAGAAAATGGTCGCATCACTTTCATGTTCTGTGCCTTTGATGGACCGCCAAAGATATTACGACTTTATGGAATGGGTAAAACCGTTTTACCTGGTGATGATGAATGGAAGGAGTTATCTGAACAGTTCACTATTCTTCCGGCCACAAGACAGATCATCGTTGCTGATATTTCTAAAGTAAAATCATCCTGTGGATTTGGTATCCCGCTTTATGAATATACCGGCGATAGAGACCATGCTTTTAAGTGGGCTGAAAAGAAAGGCCCTGAAGGCCTTGAGGAATACAAAAAAGAAAAAAATAGGGTAAGTCTGGATGGCTTGCAAACTCCTATTGCAACTATGTTTACTTAATTCTTTCGACCACTATTTTCTGCAACCCTTTCACATACCTGCGACCGGTCATTTGATCATTAGGTGAAACAAGTGCGATCCTGTTATCCAATGACGCAGCCGGTTTTCCATCCTGTCCGGTTATGATATAAACAGATTTACCGGAATCATTGTTGAATATTTCGTTCCACGATGCAGAAAAAACTGTAAATGCAAAAAACAAAACCAGGATCGGTTTCATAAAGTTTATTTTAAGCAGATGTGAATAATAATTTATATGCTGCAACTATTAATACGATCGCAAGCAGGTATTTTAAAAAATTTTGATTGAGTTTTAATGAACCAAAGTAGGCTCCGCAAAGCCCCCCCGCAAAAGCAACTCCAACATAGGCGTACATATCCGGACTGAAATTAATCCCTTTTTGTAATTGCCCGGCAAGACCAGATAATGAATTGACAAAAATGAACAGGGCACTAATGGCTGCAGTTTGTTTCATGTCCGACCATTTCAGTAACAAAAGAACAGGTGATAAAATAATGCCACCACCAATACCAATAAGACCAGAAAGTAAGCCAATAGCAGCACCGATCAGCAATGATAAAATAACATTTGACTTTTTTACTTCTTCAACCCTGATGCTTGCAAAAAATAAGAACCTGGCGATAGGTATTATCAGCAGGATGCCAAGTATCTTTTTATAAATATTATCATCAACAGTTATTAGCCCGCCTGCATACGCCATCGGCACCGACGTGATCGCAAATGGTAAAAATATTTTCCAGTTAAAATGTTTGCCACGATAAAACTGGATAAACGAAGTAAGTGACACAAAAAGATTCAACAATAAAGCAGTTGGCTTCATTACCTCAGGAGTAAAACTAAAGATGGCCATCAATGCCAAATAGCCACTGGCGCCGCCATGCCCGACAGATGAATATAAAAACGCTACAAGAAATAAAAGTGTGTAGAAAAGAATAAGACTTTCCACCTGTAATTATTGTGGCAATAAATATACATCAACCAATTCACCTTCGTTTAAAGACATCACGTCTTCTTCAATTTGTATTAGACAATTTGCTTTTGCAAATGAGCTCAGGCGAAAGGATTCCTGGGCATCCAATGCTATTGCAGTTTTGCCATCATAAGATCCTTTGAGAAAATGTGTGAGACCCGCAGCTTTTCGGAACGCTTTTCCCAATGGAACTCTTAATGCTTGCAAATTTAATTTTCGCTTTGATAATTTCTCCAGTGCAGGAAATACATACTGATAAAAGCAGGTAAGCACAGAGGAAGGATTGCCCGGCAGACCAAAAATCAGTTTGTTTTCCTTTTTTCCAAAATACAAGGGCTTGCCCGGTCTTTGTTTTATTTTATGAAATAATTTTTCAACGCCGCATTCTGTTGCTGCCCTTAAAACAAAATCATAATCACCAACGCTGATGCCACCGGTCAATAAGACAACATCGCTTTGTTCCAATGCTTTCTTCAAAGTGGCTGTTACTATTTCGGATTTATCAGTAGCATACAGAATTTGAATGTTATGAATTGAGCGTTGTTCTAAAACAGCCTTCAATGCAAAAGAGTTCGATTCATATACTTGCCCATGTTGCAATGGTTTGCCCGGTTGCTGCAATTCATTACCAGTGATAATGATACTTATCGCAGGATTCGGATAAACCTTTACATCTGTAATACCGATCCCGGCTAAAAAACCAATTGCTGCAGGGGATAAAATACTTTCTTTCTCCAATGCCAATTCCCCAGCCTTTATCTCCGAACCTTTTGATCGTACACTATTTCCTTGCTGAAGCATTTCATCTTCAATTTTCAACTCTCCATTTTCAACCTGAGTTTTTTCCTGCATTATTACTGTATCCGCACCTGCAGGAACTGCTGCACCCGTAAATATGCGTACTGCGTTTCCAGGGGCAAGCGTGAAGGTTTCATTATTTCCTGCTGCAACCTCTCCGGCTATTTTTAGTTTTTTATGTTGCTTCCATCCTTCAAAAGAAAAAGCATATCCATCCATTGATGATTGAGGAAAAGCCGGAATATCTGTTGTTGCATAAACGTCTTCTGCCAATATCAATCCAGCTGAATCTTGCAATTGCAGAATGATAGGTTCAAGAGAAGAAACGTTTTCTGAAATTATTTTTTTTGCTGCTTGAACTGAGATCATTTCACGAGAATTTGTTCGAACTAAGCTCCCCCTTTAGGGGGACGGGGGGTTTTATCCTCCAATAGTTATCATGCTCCTGTTATGAATGTCTTCCGGATGTAAATGCTCAAAATCTGTAGTAAACTGCCCTCCGAGTTCTTTTGCCTTACTGCGGATATTCTGATGAATTAAAGGAACTACATCTTCTCCCCTTCTCAATGCTGATAACAGGTCTGTTTCTTTTTCAGCAAATAAGCAATTCTTCATTTTTCCATCTGCTGTCAATCTCATTCGATTACAATCGCCGCAGAAGTTGGCACTCATGGTACTGATAATAGCAAATGTTCCCTGATGACCCGGAACTTTATAACCTTTGGATGTATCATGTTTTTCATCCTGCAATCTTGTTATCTCATATTTCTCCTGGATCACTTCCAGCATTTGATGCATAGTAAATACTTTGTTACTTGTCCACCGGTTACCCGTAAAAGGCATGAATTCGATAAAGCGAACATGAACCGGCTGCTCTTTTGTCCATTCTATAAAGTCATTAAGTTCATTGTCATTCAGACCTTTCATGACCACCATGTTCACTTTTACATGAAAATTTCTTTTCAGTAACAGTTGAATATTCTCGTAAACTTTTTCAAATTGATCTCTTCTCGTGATCAGTTGAAATTTTTCCGGCTGCAGCGTATCTAAACTGATATTAAGCGAATGAACGCCGGATTCATCAAGTATATCTACAAACTCATGCAATCTTGAACCGTTAGTTGTGATCGTCAGTTTTACCGGAAGCTTTGATAAATTCGTGATGATCTCGCCGGCATCTTTTCTTACCAATGGCTCACCACCGGTAAGTCTTATTTTATTAACCCCGAGATCGACGAAGATCTTTGATAAAGTTTCGATCTCGTCCTTCTGCATCAATTTTGAAGCGGGTGTAAATTCATATTCCTCTTCCGGCATACAATAAAAACAACGCAGGTTGCAATTATCCGTCAGTGATATCCGGAGATAGTTGTGAACCCTATTATATTTATCAACGATCATTGTTTCAGTTTGGACGAACAACAAATTTATCAAATTCCTGCCCAGCATCCGTTAAATAATTAAACGAGGGTTAATAAAACAAAAAGGAGGTTGTAGAAGATTTTTCTATACCTTAAGGCAGAAATACCGCTGGTTAATTAAAAGCTGGCGGCTTCTTTCTCTTCGATTCAAACTCAGATCGGTATGGAACTTAAAGGCAGGCACAAAGTGAACGCAACTCCCTCAACTCTCTGGAAAATGTTAATGGATACCGATACTCTTTCTAAAATTGTACCCGGTATTTCACGATTAGAAAAAACAGGAGATAACTCGTATAACTCCATCCTGGAGATAAAAATGGGCCCAGTCAGTGGCTCTTTTACTGGAAACCTTCAAATGGAGAATATCGAAGTACAAAAAGGATTTACCCTCATGGTACAACAAAATAGCAGTATAGGAAATGCTAATGCTACGATGAAAATTGAATTGATGCCGGTAACTGCTGATGAAACGGAAGTTGCTTTTGATGGAGATGTTATAGTAAGTGGTTTATTAGCTTCTATGGGACAAAGTATGCTGAGCAGTGCTGCGAATATGCTTACCAAACAGTTTTTTGCAAACCTGGATCACGAATTGGCAAAACATCAAGCTACGCCGTAAGTGCTGAATTGATTAGAAATGTTGAAATGCTTAATTACTAAAGTTGAAAAATAGGTGATGCCGGCCTACCTCTCCGCCGCGGCGGAGATGGATAAGAGCGTGAAGCCTGATGCAATGAAAATGGAAAACCTGACCGTGCCAGGAGAGGCAACGTAGCTATGAATTTTTAAACGCTTCGTAATCTTCCTTTGTATCAATATCAATTTTACCTCTTGAAAATAGAACAGTTTCAACTTCATCGATGTGATGTTGCATAATTTTCCGAGCACCGGTATCACCTCTTAGTTGCATTAATTCTGAAAAAAGCGATCTGTGAAAAAGTGCAGGAGGACCGATCGCTTCGCCATAATT